>NZ_JACNDU010000007.1:0-252191 GCF_017351735.1 Pseudomonas sp. FW300-N2A2
GGCCCTTCTGCATCGCCCGACCCAGTACCTGGCTGACCGCCTTGCCTTCGCGCAGGACGTCGACCTCAAAACTGACCGGCACTTCAGGCTCGACCGGCCCGACAAAGGTGATCGCCAGCGAACGTACAGGACGATCCGCCGGCACCTTCGCGCGCATGGCTTCGTATTGCAAGGCGGCCACCAGGCCACCAAAACTGGCGCGACCCTGCGCCCATTCGGCCGGAATAGACAGCTCCAGCGGCTGGCTGCGGACGGCGTCGAGCAGATCGGAAAAGCGCATGGAAACCTCAAGGGCAGAAAAGGAATAAAGAGATCTTAACCAGCCAGCTAAAACGGCACAGCGCTTATTCCGGCCAAAAGTACGGACAGATGGGCCGCGCATGGCTCGGCTCCACACCGAACCCATGTGGGAGCGAGCCTGCTCGCGATAGCGGTACAACATCCGACATTGATGCTGCTGATTTACCGCGATCGCGAGCAGGCTCGCTCCCACAAGGTTCTGTGTTGTCCAGCCAATTAGTGATCAAGTCATCCATGGTGGTTTCAGGATCTGAAACAGCTGGCACTTAGTTTGTCGAGCACACGGTCCGCGCGTCCCTCGGCCTGGGCCATGGTAGTTTTCCAGACCGCCACGCAAGGCTGCAAATCGGCTTCCTGTTCGGCCCGGGCCAGCCATTGCCAGCAGTCGTGCCAATCGCCCAACGCGGCCTGGGCCGACTTCAGTCTGGGCAGCGCCGGTTTCGGCAAGCGATCCAGCTCGGGATACGCCTCGATGCCATAGCGCACGCGCTTGATCAACAAGCGCAGACGATGGCGATCATGGGCGGGATCGTGCAGCGCCTGGTCGAGTTTCTTCCATTGTTTGGCCAGGCGTTTCTCGATCCGTTGACGCAAGCCCTTGAGCAAACCCTGACGCTGCGAGGCGCGTATAAAGCGCGGAAAGGCGTCAAGGATCATCAGCAACTGCAACAGCTCAGGACTCGCCGCAACCGCCGGGTAAGCCTCGGCCATCTGCGCCATGCGCCGTTGCGCCGCCTCGGGTTGATCGTGCTCGAGCAAATACGCCGCCAGCACTTCGCGATCGCGCAACGGCGTGGTCAACTGCCCCACGGCCGACGCCGCCGCTTCCAGTTGCTCGACACCGGGCAAACCACGCAATGGTCGCAGCAGGCTGCGCAAACGGCGAACCGTGGTGCGCAGATCGTGCAACGCTTCCGGGTCGGTGCGGGCATTCAATCGGGCCTGACAGGCCAGTAAACGGACTTCCAGGCCCAGAACTTGAGCCACCAACCGATTAATCATGTGATCGACTCCAATTGTAGGAGCCGGCTTGCTGGCGATGGCAGCCGTGATGACGCCTTCACCAGCAAGCCGGCTCCTACAGATTAGCGCCTTGTTTAACGGCCAGCGCGTGACTCACGAATATAAAAGCGCGCCTTCTCGGCTTTCCTGGCGCAGCCTTCGAACGCTTCGAATTGCTGCTGGGTCTTGGCGCCGGTCAGCAACGACAGGGCCTTGGAGTAGCTGACGGTGCCGGCAAAACCTTCGGCCTTGGCCAGGTCCAGCTCACGCCACGCCGCATCGAGCCCGTTGCCGCAGCTGTCACGGTAAGCGGTTTTGCCGGCACAACCGGCGAGTGCCAGCGCAATCAAGGGCACACAGATCCAGGCTTTCATCACTCACACCTCAACAATAGGAAAACAGTCGTGCACGTAAGACGGTCCGGCGCGTGAAAAGTGCCTTGCTCCCGCCGCCGAAACTATAGCGCTCGGGAGAATAACCATCTGCCGCCATGGAGTGTCGAAAAAACGACGCCTTCACCCTGCCAAGCGACCTTGACGATTGAAGCGCGCCCCTCGATGGGTGCATTGTTGAACCTTGTCAGACGAGGGCGATTCATGAAAAAGCGCGTCGCACTGGTGCTGGGCTCAGGTGGGGCCCGAGGATATGCCCATATCGGGGTCATTGAAGAGATCGAACGGCGTGGCTACGACATCTCCTGCATTGCCGGCTGCTCGATGGGTGCGGTGGTCGGCGGGATTTATGCCGCTGGCAAACTGGACGAATACCGTAACTGGATCGAAAGCCTGGATTACCTCGACGTGTTGCGCCTGGTGGACGTCAGTTTTCGGCTGGGGGCGATTCGCGGCGAGAAGGTCTTCGGGCAGATCCGCAAAATCGTCGGCGAAATCAATATCGAAGACTTGCGCATCCCCTACACGGCGGTGGCCACCGACCTGACCAACCAGCAGGAAATCTGGTTTCAGGAAGGCTGTCTGCACCAGGCGATGCGCGCCTCGGCGGCCATCCCGAGCCTGTTCACCCCGGTGATGCAAGGCAATCGCATGCTGGTGGACGGCGGCATTCTCAACCCGTTGCCGATCGTGCCCGTGGTGTCGAGCCATTGCGACCTGATCATCGCGGTCAACCTCAACTCCACCAACCAGCGTCACTATCAATTGCCGGTGATCCAGCGCCCTGCCGCGTTCAGGACCCGGTTCGACAGCCTGATCAACTCGCTGGGTTCGAAAATGCCGTTCCGCCGCAAACAGGCAGAACAATTGCTGTTGCTGGAAAAGGAAGCGTTGATGGCTGAGGCGGCCGAGATCAATCCCTGGGTCGAGTCCGCCGAACCCGAAGCCCAGCAACCGGCAGCCGCCCCTGAACGCGACGGTGCGCCGAAGTCGGCCACCGGTTCATTCATCATCGACAACGTGGGACCGGCGTCCTTGCTGGATTTGATCAACCAGAGTTTCGAGGTGATGCAGACGTCGTTGGCGCAGTACAAGATCGCCGGCTATCCGCCGGATATTCTGATCAACGTGCCGAAGCGGGTGTGCCGGTTCTTCGAGTTTTACAAGGCCCCGGAGTTGATCGCGCTGGGGCGCGAGATTGCGCGGGACACCTTGGATCGGTATGAGAATGAGCGGGATTCCTGAGGGTCTCGGGTGAATGTGAGGGCCTCATCGCGAGCAGGCTCGCTCCCACATTTGATTTTCAGTGGACGCAAAATCTGTGGTTCACCTCAATCTACTGTGGGAGCGAGCCTGCTCGCGATGGGGCCTGAAAATCCAGCGCAAAAATCAGAGGCCACCCTCACTCAACAACCGATACCCAACCCCCGCCTCGGTCACGATAAACCGTGGCTGCGTCGGATCATCCGCCAGCTTCTGCCGCAAATGCCCCACCACAATCCGCAGATAGTGACTGTCTTCGGTATGGGTCGGCCCCCAGATATCCTTGAGCAATTGCTGCTGGGTGATGACCCTTCCCGGATGCCGCGCCAGTTGCGCCAGCACTGCGTATTCCTTGCGGGTCAACGCCACTTCGACGCCTTCGAGCAGCACCCGGCGATACGCCAGATCCACGGTCAACGGGCCGAACGTCAACGCCGCTTGTTGCGCCTCGCCCACCGGCGCCTGACGCAACAGGGCACGCACCCGCGCCAGAAATTCCTGAATGCCGAACGGCTTGGTCACGTAGTCATTGGCTCCGCCATCCAGCGCTTCGACCTTCTGACCTTCACCGGCGCGCACCGACAGCACCAGCACTGGCACCGTCGACCACTCACGGAACTCGCGCAGCACTTGCTGGCCGTCCATGTCCGGCAGGCCGAGGTCGAGCACCAGCAAATCGGGTTTGTTCAATGCGGCTTGCGCCAGGCCTTCGGTGCCGGTGCCGGCCTCCAGCACTTTGTAGCCTTGGGAGGCGAGGCTGATGCGCAGGAACTTGCGGATCTGCGGTTCGTCGTCGATGACCAAAATGGTCGCGGTCTGGCTCATGGTTTCCGGTCGCGGCATGGAGATGTCCAAAGGGTATCAGGCTTCACTTTCAGTACTCACTGTCCGCTCTCGATTTCAAAGGAAGGCTGTTCCTGCAAGGGCAAGTGAAGGGTGATGCAGGTGCCGCGCCCGTCGATGCCGTCACCGACGCTGATGCGCCCGCCGTGCGCGCCGACCATGCCCTGACAGATCGCCAGCCCCAGCCCGGTCCCCTGCCCGCCACGATCACCGCGTGCGGCGGTGTAGAACATGTCGAAAATCTTCGCCCGCTCCTCCTCCGGAATGCCCGGGCCTTCATCGCTGACCGAAAAGAACAGCTCGTTTTCATCCACGCCAGCGCGCAATTGCAAACGCCCATGCACCGGTGAAAACCGTGCGGCGTTTTCCAGCACGTTGACCAGCGCCTGCTCGATCAGCGCGGCGTGAACGAACAGCAGCGGCAGTTGCGCGGGCACATCAGTGCTGACCTGCAACGGCGCCAGCACCGCACGCAGGCGATTGAGCGAACTGCCAACGATGTCGGCCGGTGACACCCAGTCCCGCGCGAGCTTCAGCGCGCCGTGACCGAGGCGGGTCATGTCCAGCAGGTTTTGAATGTAGCGATCGAGGCGCTCGGCTTCATCACGCGTGCCTTCAAGCAGTTCGCGACGATCCTCCAGCGGGATGGCTTCGCCGAGCGCCAACAGGCTGTCGATGCTGCCGCGCATGGAGGTCAACGGTGTGCGCAGATCGTGGGATACCGAGGCCAGCAAGGCACTGCGCAGTTGCTCGGTTTCGCCGTGCAGCCGCGCCGCTTCCAGGTCTTCGGCCAGTTGTGCGCGTGCCAGCGCCTGGGCCAGCGGCTGACTGAGCGCGGTCAACAAACGTCGACGCTGACCGCTCAAGGTCTGCCCTTCTTTGGCACAGACGCCGAGCAACGCCAGCGGCCCGTCTTCCACCGAAAGCGGCCACCACCACCAACGCCCGAACGGCAACGTGCCGGTGCCCGCGCCCGCCGGTTGATCGTGTTGCCAGGCCCAATCGGCGGCGGCGCGTTCGGCTTCGGTGAATTCCAGGGGGCCACCGGTTTCGACTTTCCAGCCCGCCTGACCGTCGCGATTAAGCAGGCACAGCTGCACGTCTTTCCAGCCGTTGAGGTGCTGCGCGGCGGCGCTGACCACGGCCTGGCGGTCGGTGGCGGCGGTGAGTTTGCGCGACAGGTCGAGCAGTTCGGTGGTCTCTTCCTGCGTATCGCGCAACGCCTGCAATTGCCGGCGCTGGCGCGCCGCGAGGTTGCCGGTGAGCGCAGCCATCAGCAGGAAAAACAGCAGCGTCAGTACGTCTTCTTCGCGCTGGATGCTGAAGGAAAAATTCGGCGGAATGAACAAAAAATCGTAGGTCAGAAACGACAGCGCCGCACAGGCCAGCGCCGGGCCGAGGCTGCTGCGCACCGCCACCAGCAACACGGCGGCGAGGAACACCAGCGAGATGTTCGGCAGCGGCAAGACACTCGCCACGGCCCAGGCCAGTGCGCTGGCGAGCACGGTTGCAACCAGCGCCAGCGCATAGTCGAACCACACCAGTGACTGCGCCGAACGCTGGCGCGGCTGATGCTGTTCGTGATCGCTGTCGAGGACGTTGATTTCCAGTCCACGTGCATCGCGCAGCAAGCGTGAGGCCAGACCACCGCCGAACAGGCGCCGACGCAAACGCTGCCGGGACTGACCGACCAACACCAGGCTGGCGCGGCGTTCGGCAGCGTGCTGGATCAGGGTTTTCGCAACTTCGCCGGCACGCAACAACACCACTTCGCCACCGAGACGTTCGGCCAGTTGCTGGGCACTTTGCAGACGCAGGCGCGATTGCTCGTCGCGCACGCTGCCGTTGTCCACGTGCACCAGGCTCCACGGCAAATGCCGGCGCTGGGCGACACGACTGGCGTGACGCACCAGGCGTTCGGCCTGAGCATCGCCATCGACACCGACCAGCAGCCGACCGCGCACTGCAGGTGCCGCCTGGCCGAGCTGGCGATACCCTTGCGCCAGATCGTTATCGACCTGAGCCGCTGCCGTCTGCATCGCCAATTCGCGCAGGGCGGTGAGGTTGGTTTGGGTGAAAAACGCATCGATGGCCGCCCGCGCCTGCTCCGGCACGTAGACCTTGCCGTCGCGCAGTCGTTCGAGCAGCTCGCGTGGCGGCAAGTCGATCAGCAGCAGTTCATAGGCTTCTTGCAGCACCCAGTCCGGCAAGGTTTCGCGGACCTGCACACCGGTGATGCCGCGCACCTGGTCGTTGAGGCTTTCCAGGTGCTGGACGTTGACCGTGGTGAAGACGTCGATGCCGGCGGCGAGCAATTCCTGAATGTCTTGCCAGCGCTTGGCGTGACGACTGCCGGGGGCGTTGCTATGGGCAAGTTCGTCGACCAGCACCAGTTTCGGTTTGGCTGCGAGCAGGCCGTCGAGGTCCATTTCTTCGAGCATCACGCCACGGTATTCCGAGCGCACCAGCGGTTGCTGCGGCAAGCCGCCGAGCAGCGCTTCGGTTTCGGCACGGCCGTGGGTTTCGACCACGCCGGCGATGACTTTTACGCCCTGGCGCAGTTGAGTGTGGGCCGCTTGCAGCATGGCGTAGGTCTTGCCGACACCGGGCGCGGCACCGAGAAAAACCTTGAGCCGGCCACGGCCATCGCGGGGCAGGTCTGCTAACAGCGCGTCGGCGCGGCCGGAGTCACTCATGTTTGAAGCTCTCTTTTTTCAGGTGTTGATGTGGTGATTGTTCTATCGCCATCGCTAGCAGGCTAGCTCCCACAGGGGGTATGCATTTCCATGTGGGAGCTAGCCTGCTAGCGATTGGCGACGCCACCGATTTACAACTTTTCCAGCGCCATGTTCAGCGCCAACACATTCACCACCGGCGGGCCTACCAACGGCTGTTCGATGTGCGCGGCCAGCAGATTCTGAAGCGTAGACACCGGCAGATTCCGCGTCGCCGCAACACGCGCCAGTTGATAGGCAATCGCCGCTGGTGGCAAGTGCGGATCAAGCCCGCTGCCAGAAGTGGTCAGCAGCGCCAACGGCACCGCCCCCTGGCCTGGCACCAGCAGTTTATTGGCATCGTCGATCACCCGAGTGGCCAGCGCGGGATTGCTTGGCGACAGGTTGCTGGCGCTGCTCGATACCGTGGCGAAAGCACCGGCCGACGGGCGTGGATGGAACCACGCGTCACCGGTGAAATCCTGGGCAATCAGCGAAGAGCCGCGGACTTTGCCGTCGGCGTCGCGCACGAGGCTGCCATTGGCCTGGTCAGGGAACGCGACCTGCGCGACGCCAGTGACCACCAACGGATAAGCGATGCCGGTGATCAGGGTCATAAGGACCAGCAGGCTCAGGGCCGGACGTATCATTGTGGACATTTCAAAATCCTCGAATTCGGGTAACAGATTCGGTGTTCATATAGATGAACCGTGGTGCATTCTTCGCGAGCAAGCTTCGCTCCTACAGGGCGGTGTCACACCTGTAGGAGCCGGCTTGCCGGCGATCGAGCGCGAAGCGCTCGCCAAGGGTCAAACCAGATGCAACGCCGTCAACAGCATGTCGATCGCCTTGATGCCCACGAACGGCACCAGAATCCCGCCCAGTCCGTAGATCAACAGGTTGCGGCGCAGCAACGCCGCCGCACTCGCCGCCTGCACCCGCACGCCACGCAAGGCCAGTGGAATCAGCACCACAATGATCAAGGCGTTGAACACAATTGCCGACAGAATCGCGCTCTGCGGACTGCTCAGTTGCATGACGTTGAGCACACCCAGTTGCGGGTAGATCGAGGCGAACAGCGCCGGCAGAATCGCGAAGTATTTGGCCACGTCGTTGGCGATGGAAAACGTCGTCAGTGCACCGCGAGTCACCAGCAATTCCTTGCCGATCTGCACCACGTCCAGCAGCTTGGTCGGGTCGCTGTCGAGGTCGACCATGTTGGCCGCTTCGCGCGCGGCTTGCGTGCCGTCGTTCATCGCCATGCCGACGTCGGCCTGGGCCAGTGCCGGGGCGTCGTTGGCGCCGTCGCCGCACATGGCGACCAGACGACCGTCGTTCTGCTCATGACGAATGCGCGCCAGTTTTTTCTCCGGCGTAGCTTCAGCGAGCACGTCGTCCACACCGGCTTCGGCCGCAATCGCCGCGGCGGTCAGCGGGTTGTCGCCGGTCACCATGACGGTGCGAATCCCCAGTTTGCGCAGCTCGGCAAAACGCTCGCGGATGCCTGGCTTGACCACGTCCTTGAGGTGGATCGCGCCGAGCAATTTACCGTCGGCGCACACCAGCAAAGGTGTGCCGCCGCTCTGGGCGATCTTGTCGATTTCCCGGGACAGTGCCGGGGCGAGATCGGTGCGTTTCAGGCCGACGAACGCCAGCAACGAATCCACCGCGCCCTTGCGATACACACGGCCCTGATAGTCGACACCGGACAAGCGAGTCTCGGCGCTGAACGGCACCGCTGTCAGCACTTCGGTGGCAGGCTCGGGTTGTGGATGAATGCCGCGCAGGTACTCGACGATGGACTTGCCTTCCGCGGTGTCATCGGCCAGCGAAGCGAACAGCGCGCCCTCGGCCAGCTCCTTGGCGCTGACACCCGGTGCGGCATACACCGCGGTGCAACGACGGTTACCGAAAGTGATGGTGCCGGTCTTGTCCAGCAGCAGGACGTGTACGTCCCCCGCCGCTTCCACGGCGCGCCCGGACTTGGCGATCACGTTCAGGCGCACCAGACGGTCCATGCCGGCGATACCAATGGCCGAGAGCAAACCGCCGATGGTGGTCGGAATCAGCGTGACCAATAACGCCACCAGGAACACCAGCGGCAGGCTGCCGTTGGCGAAGTGGGCGAACGGTTGCAGGGTCACGACCACCAGCAGGAAGATCAGCGTCAGGCCGATCAGCAGGATGTCGAGCGCCACTTCGTTCGGGGTTTTCTGGCGTTTGGCACCTTCGACCAGGGCGATCATGCGGTCCAGTGTCGACTCGCCAGGGTTGGCGGTGATGCGCACCAGCAGCCAGTCGGAGACCAGTCGGGTGTTGCCGGTGACGGCCGAACGGTCGCCTCCGGATTCACGGATCACCGGCGCGGATTCACCGGTAATCGCCGCTTCGTTGACCGCCGCGATGCCTTCGATGACTTCGCCGTCACCGGGGATCATTTCCCCGGCTTCGACGCGCACCACATCGCCCTTGCGCAGGCTGGTGGCCGGCACCACTTGAAAGGCGCCGTTGCCGGTTTTGCGGCGTGCGCTCAAGCCTTCGCTACCAGCCTTGAGGCTGTCGGCGCGGGCCTTGCCGCGACCTTCGGCCAAGGCTTCGGCGAAGTTGGCGAACAGCACGGTGAACCACAGCCACAAGGCAATTTGCGCAGCGACGAAGGTCGGCACGGCGCTGTCGGGAATGAAGCACAGCACGGTGGTCAGGACGGCGGTCAGTTCGACCACCAGCATCACCGGCGCACGTTGCAATTGCCGTGGGTCGAGCTTGACGAAGGCTTGCACCAACGCCGGACGCCACAGGGCCGAGATCGCGGTTTTCGGTTGTTCCGGCGCCTTGACGGTGGCGGCTTTACTTACGGGCATATTCATCATTGATTCCTCAGAAGCCCATGCTCAAATGTTCTGCAATCGGACCCAGTGCCAGTGTCGGCAGGAAGGTCAAACCACCCACCAGCAAAATGGTCACGGTCAGCAACGTCACAAACAGCGGGCCGTGGGTCGGGAAACTGTTCTGGCCGATCGGTGCGGTTTTCTTCATCGCCAGGCTGCCGGCCAGGGCCAGTACCGGGAGGATGTAACCGAAGCGACCGATCAACATGCCAAGACCGAGCATCAGGTTGTGGAACGCGGTGTTGGCACCGAAGCCGCCGAACGCCGAACCGTTGTTGGCACTCGCCGATGTGTAGGCGTACAGCAACTGGCTGAAACCGTGGGCACCGGGGTTGCTCACCGAGGCGACCGGGCCCGGCAGGCTCGCGGCAATCGCACCGAGCACCAGCACGCCGACCGGCATCACCAGCAAAGTCACCACCAGCAATTGCACTTCTTTGGCCTGCAGTTTCTTGCCGAGGTATTCCGGGGTGCGGCCGATCATCAGGCCGGCGAGGAACACCGCGATCAGCACGTTGAGCAACATGCCGTAGAGCCCGGCACCGACGCCGCCGAAGATCACTTCGCCGACCATCATGTTGACCATCGCGACCATGCCGCTCAGCGGGTTAAGGCTGTCGTGCATGCCGTTGACCGAGCCGTTGGACGCGGCAGTCGTGGTCACCGACCACAACACCGTGGCGGTGGTGCCGAAGCGCGCTTCCTTGCCTTCCAGCGGCGCGGTCTGTTCGACGGCGACGTTGTTCAGGGTCGGGTTCGGTTGGTATTCAGCCCACAGCGAGGTCGCGCCGCCAATCAGGAACAGCGCCAGCATGCAGGCGATGATCGCGCGGCTCTGACGCAGGTCTTTGACGTAATGACCGAAGGTGAACACCAGGGCAACCGGGATCAGGATGATCGAGGCCACCTCGAACAGGTTGCTCCACGCCGTCGGGTTCTCGAACGGGTGCGCCGAGTTGACGCCGAAGAAGCCGCCACCGTTGGTGCCCAGTTGCTTGATCGCAATCTGGCTGGCGGCCGGGCCGAGCGGGATCACCTGATCGACGCCTTGCATCGTCACCGCATTCACGTACTGCGCGAAAGTTTGCGGCACGCCCTGCCAGACCAGGTACAGCGCCAGCAGCAGGCACAGCGGCAGCAGGCCGTAGAGGGTGGCGCGGGTCATGTCGACCCAGAAATTGCCCAGGTTTTTGGTCGATTTGCGACCGATGCCCCGGCACAACGCAACCAGCACAGCGAGGCCGGTGGCGGCGCTGACGAAGTTCTGCACGGTGAGGCCGACCATCTGGCTCAGGTAGCTCAGCGAGGCTTCGCCGCTGTAGCCCTGCCAGTTGGTATTGGTCATGAAACTGACGGCAGTGTTGAACGCCAGCGTCCACTCCTGACCCGGCAGGTTTTGCGGGTTGAGCGGCAAGTGGTCCTGGAACAACAGGATCACGAACAACAGCAAAAAGCCCGCAAGGTTGAAGGCGAGCAAGGCCAGGGTGTATTTCTGCCAGCTCTGTTCGGCTTGCGGATCAACGCCGGCCACCCGATAACAGCCACGCTCCACAGGTCCCAGGATCGGTGTCAGCCAGGTGCGCTGGCCTTCCATGACCTTGTAGTAGAACCGCCCGAGAAACGGTGCCGGGATCAGCACCACGGCGAAGAAGGCCAGGATCAGCCAATAGTCATAACTGTGCATAGCCGCTCCTAGTTCCGGTCCGCGCGCAACAGCGCAACCAACAGATAAATGAACAGCCCCACTGCCAACAGCAGTGACACCCCGTCCAGAACGCTCATGGAAGTTCTCCGTGTTACGGCGTATTGCCGCGTGTGGAGTCATTGTCGGAAGGAAGGCTGTAAAGGAGCGAGATCGAGGGGGTTGGCTGGGCATAAAGAAAGTGTAAAGAGTGGGTTTATGCCTTTGTTACAGCGGTGTTTGGGCGGGCCCCTTCGCGGGCAAGCCTCGCTCCTACAGGGGATCGGCGCATTCAAAACTGTAGGAGCGAGGCTTGCCCGCGAAGACGGCATAACAGACACCAACGCCCCCAACTGATGCATAAAACCCATCCATCCAGCGCCGAACATCCCCGATACGACACCTTTTTGCGCTTTACGACGGCCATCACCACACTGGCACGCCCACTGCACACGCCCTCCCCGAGCTGTCCAAACCGTTCAGGGAGCAAACGCATGAACACACAACTCAAACCCACGCTGGGCACGCTGCACCTGTGGGGCATCGCGGTCGGGCTGGTGATTTCCGGTGAGTATTTCGGCTGGAGTTACGGCTGGGGCGTGGCGGGCACACTTGGTTTTCTGGTGACGTCCTTCATGGTCGCCACGATGTACACCTGCTTCATCTTTAGCTTCACCGAGCTGACCACCGCGATTCCCCACGCCGGCGGTCCCTTTGCCTACAGCCGCCGCGCCTTTGGCGAGAAAGGCGGATTGATCGCCGGGCTGGCGACGCTGATCGAATTCGTCTTCGCCCCACCGGCCATCGCACTGGCGATCGGCGCCTACCTCAACGTGCAATTCCCCGCCCTCGACCCGAAACACGCAGCGGTCGGCGCCTACATCGTGTTCATGGGCCTGAACATCCTCGGGGTGAAACTGGCGGCCACCTTCGAGCTGGTGGTCTGCGTACTCGCGGTGGCTGAATTGCTGGTGTTCATGGGCGTGGTTGCGCCGGCGTTCAGCTTCAGTAACTTCGCGCTGAATGGCTGGGCCGGCTCCGATGTGTTCGGCGCACCGGCGATTGCCGGGATGTTCGCGGCGATTCCGTTTGCCATCTGGTTTTTCCTCGCCATCGAAGGCGCCGCCATGGCCGCCGAAGAAGCCAAGGACCCGAAACGCACGATTCCCAAGGCGTACATCAGCGGCATTTTGACCCTGGTGTTGTTGGCCATGGGCGTGATGTTCTTTGCCGGCGGCGTCGGCGACTGGCGCACTTTGTCGAACATCAACGACCCGCTGCCACAAGCGATGAAAACCGTGGTCGGCGAAAGCTCCGGCTGGTTGCACATGCTGGTGTGGATCGGCCTGTTCGGTCTGGTGGCGAGTTTCCACGGGATCATCCTCGGTTACTCGCGGCAGTTCTTCGCCCTTGCGCGAGCCGGTTACCTGCCAGCGTCGCTGGCCAAACTCTCGCGTTTCCAGACGCCGCACCGGGCAATCATCGCCGGCGGTGTCATCGGGATCGCGGCGATCTACAGCGACGGCTTGATCAACCTCGGCGGCATGACACTGACCGCCGCGATGATCACCATGGCGGTGTTCGGCGCGATCGTGATGTACATCATGAGCATGCTCAGCCTGTTCAAGCTGCGTAAAACCGAGCCGAACCTGGAGCGCACTTTCCGCGCGCCGTGCTACCCGTTGGTGCCGGCCATTGCACTGGCGCTGGCGGTGGTGTGCCTGGTGGCGATGGCATGGTTCAACGCGCTGATCGGTGCGATTTTCCTCGGCTTCATGGCCGTGGGTTTCGTGCACTTCATGCTGACCGCGCAATTGCGCGCCGATGCACCCGCGGACGCGATGTTGACCGGGCTCTGAATCGCAGCAGGTGTTGCGGGTCGATCAGGCATAGAATGGAACCACTGCGAAATTGAATCGCTCAAAGTGGTATGCACGATCGATTGGCGAAACCCGCCAATCGGCCTGCCCTCAAGGAGAGCCCTATGCCCTGGTATGCCTGGTTGATTCTGATCGTTGCAATCGGCTCGATCGTGGGTGGTTTGATGTTGTTGCGTGACACCGCCCACAAGGTCGAACTGACCGATGAGCAACGCAAACGCGTCGCTGAACGCAACGCGCAAGCGGATGCCAAGGATGCGCAGGACCGCTGAAAAAAACCTGATCCCTGTAGGAGCGAGCCTGCTCGCTCCTACAGGTGACGGTTATTTTTCCCAATCGGCCTTGGCGATGTGCAAGCCATGCAGCCCTTTGTACGCTGCACGCTCCGGCTGGCTCCAGCCTTCGAGCAGTGAATCCTCCAGTTTGTAGATCTCCACCCCAAGCGGGCGACACACGCTCAGCGGGTCCTGCGCGTCCGGCCCCCACATGGCCAGCGACAGATCGCCCCCCGGGCAGGTCGACAGCGCACACAACAGATCAATCTCGGCAAAGAATTCCAGGTAGTCGCCCTTCTGCGCCGGACAGGCTTTCATGAAGTACATGTCGTCGTGATTGAGGCCGGTGCACTGGAAAATGTTCAGCACGTCATGCACGTCGAACTCGGTCAGGCCATGGGGCAACACTGCGCGGGTCAGGTTGGAGTGGCAGTGATGGTGGAAGTCTTCACCGGTGAGCATTTTGTTCACATAGGGATCGCAGCGGGTGCCGAGCAAGTCGTGCAGGCGCCCACCATGTTCGTCAATGCCGTAGTCGGCCAGGCTGTCATCGGTGATGGTCACCAGCGGCCGCAAGAATGGCAGGTTCGACCAGAGCCGGTCGTGAGTGCTGACATGCGCCCCTTGCAACTGCCGCGTGCGCGAAGCCCACAAGCGTTCACGCGGATCGTTGGCATTCCAGACGTTGAAATCCCCGACTTGCGGGCCGACCGGCGTGGTCACGCGAAACACGTGCCCGGCCGGGACATGCCAGGCGCGGCCGGTGCGGATCGGCACTTCGAACTGCTCGATCAGCGTGCGCCCCTCCTTCGTATCCCGGATCTTTTCATAGAAGGCTTTATCCACCTGCAAGGCCGAACCTTTGCTGACTTGGTAGGCCGCCGGATAGTCTTTGTACATGGCACGAATCCTCGATCAGTGATGGGAAGAAGGGGCAAGCATTTGCAATAGAAGGTGCTCGGAATCGTCGAGATAACGGCTCATGGCGTCCTCGGCGGCGCGTTTGTCGCCTTCGGCCAGCAGCTCGTGAATCCGCCGGTCACGCGCCAGCCAGGGCGCCTGAAACCGTGATTCATCGGGCGCGGCGCAAAACACCAGGCGCAGTTGCGCGACGACATTGGTGAAGAACTCATCGAACAACGGGCTGCGCAGCAACCCGACGATGTGTTGATGAAACGCCAGGCTGTGCGTGCCCACGGCTCGCCAGTCTTCGCGCTCCCGGGCCAGTTCGGTGGCTTCCAGGGCTTCGAGCATCCGGTCGGACTGATAATCGCGCAGCGGCTGACTGGCACTGATGGCCTGCAACTCCAGCGTGCGGCGGACGTTGAACAGATCCCGAACATCGTCGACGCCCAAGCGACGCACCATCACGCCTTTGTTGCGCACATAACGGGTCAGACCTTCCTGCCCCAATCGATGCAAGGCTTCGCGGATGGTGTTGCGGGAAGCGTTGTAGGCTGACACCAGATCGTTTTCCACCAGCGCCATGCCGGGCAGCAAACGACCGCCAATGATGTCGGCGCGCAACTCCAGGGTGATGTGGTCGGCCAGGGACAGTCCGCTGTTCATACTTATCGCCTCATGATTGTTCAACAATCGTCAGCTAACGGGTAATCACTATCCGTGCCAGTTTGTTCGAGACGTCATGAAGGAGTTGGACGCATCTGCATGCTTTTTAGAAATAGAAGTACAGTCACCATCCCATTTCCATTGGTTAAGATGGCGCATTGTTGCGGAGATACCAGATGCGTTACTCGCAGGACCATAAAGCTCAGACCCACCAACGCATCATCAAGGAAGCTTCAGCGCGATTTCGCCGCGACGGTATTGGCGCGACCGGCTTGCAGCCCCTGATGAAAGCGCTGGGCTTGACTCACGGCGGCTTCTATTCGCATTTCAAGTCCAAGGATGAGCTGGTAGAAAAGGCCCTGCAGGCTGCAGGCGCCGAGGTGGAAGTCATCTGCGCCGAACTGTTCGCTCAGGAACGCCCACTCGAGGCGTTCATTGACGCGTACTTGTCCGAATGGCACCAGACTTCGCCCCATGAAGGGTGCCCGTTGCCGACCATGTCATCGGAACTCGGCCTGCGCGGACAGCCAAGTCCGACCTCCGACGTGGTGCTCAATGCGCGGCTCGAACAAATACAAGGCACCCTTGAAGGTGATGATGCCGCCGACCAGAGCATCTTCATCATGTCCGCAATGGTCGGGGCGCTGCTGTTGTCGCGCAGTGTCGAGAGCGCCGATCTGGCCCAGCGGATTCTCGACGTCACGCGCGAATTTCTCAAAAAGCCGCGGGATTAACCCTGCCAGCGCTTGAAGAGCACGCTGGCATTGACCCCACCAAACCCGAAACCGTTGGACAGCGCATACTCGATGGCCATCGGCCGCGCCTGACTATGGACGATGTCCACACCTTGCGCCGCCGGATCCGGGTTATCCAGGTTGAGGGTGGCCGGCACGATCTGATCACGGATCGCCAACAGCGTGAAGATCGCCTCGATCCCGCCCGCCGCGCCGAGCAAATGCCCGGTGGCCGACTTGGTCGACGTGACCGCAATCTTGTTATCCGTGCCGAACAACGATTTGATCGCTGCCAACTCGCCCAGATCCCCAACCGGCGTCGAGGTTGCGTGAGCATTGAGGTGCTGAACCTGTGCCGCAGCAACGCCCGCCTGAGCCAGCGCCAGCGACATCGCCCGTCGCGCACCACTGCCATCTTCGGGGCCGGCGGTCAGGTGATAGGCGTCGGCGCTGGTGCCGTAACCGACCAGTTCCGCCAGCGGTTGCGCGCCACGGGCCAGTGCATGCTCCAGGGATTCGATCACCAGAAGGCCTGCGCCCTCACCCATGACAAAACCATCGCGGTCACGGTCGAACGGACGCGAAGCCCGCTCCGGGGTTTCGTTATATCCACTGGACAACGCGCGAGCCGCAGCGAACCCGGCGAGACTGACACGATCGATCGACGCCTCCGCACCGCCACACACCGCAATGTCCGCCTCGCCGCAACGGATCAGCCGCGCCGCATCGCCAATCGCCTGAACCCCGGCCGCGCACGCCGTTACCGGAGCACCCAGGGGGCCTTTGAATCCGTGCTGGATCGACACATGGCCCGCGGCCAGATTGACCAGAAACGAGGGAATGGTGAAAGGCGACAAACGCCGCGGGCCACGACTGTCGGTGGTGCGTACCGCATCGGCAATCGCGCCGAAACCACCGACCCCCGAACCGATAATGGTCGCCGTACGCTCCTGGGCATTGGCGTCCTGTGCCTGCCAACCGGCTTGCTCAAGCGCCTGACGCGCCGCTTCCATGGCAAACATAATGAAGCGGTCCATCTTCTTCTGCTCTTTGGGGGGCGTCGCACGATCCGGGTCAAAACCCGCCTCGGCATCTTCGGCCAGCGTCGGCACTGCGCCACCGACCTTGGCCGGCAGATCAGCCACGACTTCGTCCGGCAAGTTGCGCAATCCCGAACGCCCGGCCAACAGACGCTCCCAGACGGCTTCGACCCCGCTACCCAGCGGAGACACCAAACCCATGCCCGTTACAACCACTCGACGTTCACTCATACCGCAACTACCTCAAGCCAATGGAGAGTGCCTCACTTGTAACGCGAAGCGGCCTTGCTTTTGGAAAGATTCGGCGCCATCACCAGACGCGCCGCGACAAACGCATCCCAGTCAGAGGCATCCGGCAACGAAGGAATAGTGATCAGTTCTCCCTGGTCCAGCCCCGACAACGATGCATCGACCATCTCGCCCGCTTCCATGACCATGTCCGCCGGGATCTGGCTTGCGTCAATACCGGAACGCTCCCAGATTTCGGTGCGTGTCACGCCTGGCAACACCGCTTGTACTTTGACCCCGGTGCCATCCAGCTCGGCATTCAACGACTGGGTCAGGCTCAACACATAAGCCTTGCTGGCGCTGTAAGTGGCGTTGAAGCGCTCGGGGAACAACGCCACCACCGAGGCGATGTTGATGATCGTACCCCGGCCGGCTTTGGCAAAACTGGCGGCCGCCGCCGAAGCCAGGCGCGTGACCGTCGTTACGTTCAATTGAATCAAACGTTCCAGTTGGTCCAGATCGGCGTTGGCCAGCAAGCCATCTGCCGCGACACCCGCGTTATTCAGCAGCAGACTGATACTCGAATCGCTGCGAAGGCGTTGCTCAAGTTTCAGCACATCATCCTTTTGCGTGAGATCCGCTTTCAGCACCTCGACCTGAACACCATGCTCGGCGCGCAGCTTGCTCGCCGCGGCCTGAAGACGCTGTTCGTCACGTGCGACCAGCAACAAATCAAAACCGCGCGCGGCCAAGCGCTCAGCGTAAATGGCACCAATCCCGGATGAAGCACCGGTGACAAGAGCCGTACCTTGGGTCTGGACAGAATTCATGACGTGCTCCTGGAATGTGTAAGGAAAAGAAAAGCGCCTGCGCTTCAGAGCGCCAAGCTGGATGACGAATTTATTATAGGCATAATTTAATCACAATATGATAGCCGTAATTTTTCATCTGCCGACGGAAGGCGCTAAATCACCACGTACGCCAGAATGCAAAAAGGCCGGTCAATGACCGGCCCATGGCGCTGAATTACAAGCTTAGTTCACCTCAAGCTTTTCGCGGTTCTTATCCAGAATGGCTTTGCCGATCCCCTTCACTTCGAGCAGCTCGTCCACCGATGCAAACGGCCCATTACTCTCACGATAGGTAACAATCGCCTTGGCCTTGGCTTCCCCGATGCCGGACAACTCCCGTTGCAGGGTCGACGCGTCGGCCTGATTCAAATCAACCTTTTCGGACTGAACCTTGGGAGCGACCTCCATGACCAGAGGTGCAGTGCCCGCCTCCGTCTTGGCCGCAGGTGCAGCAATAGCGGCGACAGAGGCAGTGCTCAGGAGGGCAAAAATCAGAGAGTAGAAGTAGCCAGTACGCATAAATGAAGCTCCATGACATCAATTGGGAAAGCAGCTTTTCCGAAGCTGCCTTCCAAACTTAGGCGATGTCTGGAGCCTGTCAAAAATGTGTCAGTTACAGGATGTGAAACAATCAGGGCTCAAGGCGACGCTGCTGATAGATCCAGTCGACGATCTCGCCGTCAGGGGTATAGCCGCTGACCGTTTCGCGCAGAAGCTGGCGGACTCTCGAATAATCATCCTGATCAACCGCTGCCAGCAATTCGCCCAACCGCGCCTTCAGCACATCCCAGGTCAGGTAATCTTCACTGGCCGTCATGATCATCGGATGCGAGGTCGCCGCAACGTTGTCGCCGATCAGCAGCTCTTCGTAGAGCTTTTCACCTGGACGCAGGCCGGTGAATTCGATCGAAATGTCACCGTGGATATTTTTGTCCGACCGGACACTCAACCCTGACAGATGAATCATTTTCTCTGCCAACTCGATGATTTTTACCGGCTCGCCCATGTCCAGCACGAAAACGTCCCCGCCCTGCCCCATCGACCCGGCCTGGATCACCAACTGAGCGGCCTCGGGAATGGTCATGAAATACCGGGTGATTTTCGGGTGTGTGACGGTCAACGGTCCGCCAGCCTTGATCTGCTTGTGGAAAAGCGGGATCACGGAACCTGACGAGCCCAACACATTACCGAACCTGACCATGGTGAAACGGGTCTTGTTGACGCGAGACACGCTGGACTTGTCGCCAAACAACACAGGCGCTTTTTCACGGCTGAGCGCCTGCAATGTCAACTCTGCAAGTCGCTTGGTACTCCCCATTACATTGGTGGGGCGAACAGCCTTGTCGGTGGAAATCAGTACAAAGTTTGCAACTCCGGCCTGAAGTGCAGCCTGGGCCGTATTTAACGTGCCCATGACATTGTTCAACACGCCTTCTGCAATATTGTGCTCGACCATAGGTACATGTTTGTACGCTGCGGCGTGGTAAACCGTATCGACATGCCAGGTCTTCATGACGTCCAGCAACTTGTTCTCGTTACGGACAGAACCCAGGATCGGCAGCAGTTTGACGGACAACGATTCACGCGCAATTCGCTGCTCAAGCTCGGACAGGATGCTGTAAAGGTTGAACTCGCTGTGTTCGAACAACAACAGGGTCGTAGGCCTTAAAGCAAGTATCTGCCGGCACAGCTCCGAACCGATTGATCCGCCCGCACCGGTAACCATCACTGACTGGCCGGTGATGCAATGCTCCAGCAGGTCCTCTTGAGCCGGTACCGCATCACGCCCAAGGAGGTCGGCAATGTCCACTTCCTGGATATCGTCGACCTTGACCCGGCCGCTGGCCAGATCCATGAATCCCGGCACGCTGCGCACATGAAGCGGGAAGCGCTCCAGGTAGCCCAGAATTTCCCGGCGGCGCCCACGGTTGGCCGAAGGGACTGCAAGCAGGATTTCCTGAGCACCTGTCGTGTCAATCAGTTGCTGGATATGCTTGGGCTTGAACACCTGCAACCCGGAAATGACACGACCGGCAATACTTCCGTCATCATCGATGAACGCAACCGGGCGCATCACCCTGCCCATGCGCAGCGCCGCAACAAGCTGGTTGCCTGCGGCGCCAGCGCCGTAAATGGCCACTTTCGGCAAACCATTATCACGATTGGCAAAAGGCACATGTTGCGCCGCCGCGAACCAATCACCCAAAAAGTACTGGCGCATTGCCAAACGCAAGCCACCAATCATGATCAGGCTCAACCACCAGTAGTTGAACATAATCGAGCGGGGCACGACCGTTTGATGATTGCTATATAAATAGACGATGACGCCAAGAATAAGCGAAGAAAGGCTGACGGCTTTAATTATCGCGATAAGTGCATCATTACCGAAATAACGCATCACGGCGCGATACATGCCAAATCGAATAAACAACGGGATGGCAACGACGGGAGCACTAAGAAATAACCAGAGGTGCTGTTGAACAGGGCTGTTCATTTCGTCGATCCCTAGACGAACGACAAAAGCCATCCATAACGAGACCCAAACCAAACCAACATCGGCAACTACCTGCAGGACCCGCTTGTGTCGGCGCGGAAGGCTCAACAAAAAAGCTCTTATTTTATCCATAACCCTATCGAACACCTCACCAAGCTCCTGAAATCAAAAAATAAACTATTGCCTTTGAACCCGCAAAGAAAACCGGCCGATTTACGATGAAATACCAGCGCGGGCAAATGCCGCACCAGCGTAAGGACTGCATCAAAAAATAAACTTCGATCAGGCACCCTTGTACCAAAACAGCTGGAGGGAGGCAGGGCCTGACAGGCTACCGAAGGCAATCCCGATATAATACCTGTGTTGCGGCAGAAATCCCTGATTGCAGGCAAAATTACTGCCATCAAACGCAAGGGCAACCCGGGCGGCCTCGGTTACCCCGGCAGGTGCTGGTAAAAAATGACGAACGTGCCGGAATCGCGGTTCCTACCTGATACAATGCCCCGAACTGCACGCAGCCTATAAGAATCGCAGCTACACCCCTCCGGTGTTGTATCAAAACTGATCAAGATGACCACAAGGAATAGTCTCTCGCCATCAGGCCTTTCACGATTGGCGAGGCACATCTGGCAATCGGCCGGCACCCTGACAACCAATCCGGAAGAAAATTCACTGCATCGAAGACGCATCAAGCTGCAACCTTGGAAAGCATCGAACAAAGAAGGCTATAATCCGCGGCGCCTAAAAAGCTTTCCAGTTCTTAGCGATAAAGAAGAGCGAGCAGGGACACGCTGTAAGAAACTTCTGTCTCCGACGAAAGACCCGGCTAACACGAACTGAACGGTTGACCCCCGATGACAAAGATGTCACTCCGCGATCGAGATCATGCCAGCGGAAGTAAACAGACCCGCTGCGAGCACCCTCTCGAGAGGGATCAGGCTGTCTCCAGGAAGGGGTGGATTAGATCGATTGAACAGCGCGCCCCAAAGGACAATGATATCCATCTCCTACACTCGCCGACGCCCATGTTTTTTGCTCCTCTGATACTGGAAGGGTTCGGCGATGGCCGCTTGGCAACCAGAGACAATCTGCGCCAGACAATGATCCTGCGCCCGCACACCGGGCTGCTTGTGGATCAGACTCCCGGCAAAACCCTGCGTGCCTGCGCCGCTACTCCGTTAGCGGTAAATAGCGGTTCTGTGCAGCACAAGGAAACAGTGCAAAAACCAATCGAATTCGCCCTTCTCTCATTCGCGTGATAGGCCTGTGCACGCAATAATTTTTTTTATTTTTTAATAGCGGTGTAGCTATGACTTTGAAAACCTTGTGTGTGTTTGGCACGCGCCCCGAAGCAATCAAAATGGCCCCTTTGGCGTTAAGCCTCGCGGCGGACGAACGCTTCGAAGCCAAGGTATGTGTAACCGGCCAGCATCGCGAGATGCTGGACCAGGTACTGAATCTTTTCGAGATCACGCCTGACTTCGATCTGAACATCATGAAGTCTGGCCAGGACTTGACGGACGTCACCACCACTATTTTGCAAGGCATGAAATCGGTCTTCGCCGAGTTCAAGCCCGACATCGTCCTCGTGCATGGCGACACTGCTACCACTTTCGCCACCACCCTGGCGGCCTACTACCAGCAAATCCCTGTCGCTCATGTCGAGGCCGGCCTGCGCACGGGCAATCTCTATTCGCCCTGGCCAGAAGAAGCCAACCGCAAGTTGACCGGTGCTCTGGCAGCCCTGCACTTTGCCCCGACAGACACCTCCAGTCAGAATCTGCTCCGGGAAGGGGTCGCCGCTCAAAGCATTCACGTCACGGGCAACACAGTGATCGACGCCCTGCTGGACGTCGTGGCGAGAATTAAAAACAGCGCCACCCTGCAGCAACAGTTTCACCAACAATTCTCCTTCCTGGGTGAAGGGAAGCGAATCATCCTGGTCACCGGCCATCGCCGCGAAAGCTTCGGTGACGGATTTGAAAAAATCTGCCAGGCACTGCTCACGACGGCGAAAGAATTTCCCGACGTCGAAATCGTCTACCCCGTCCACCTCAATCCGAATGTTCGCGAGCCCGTCAATCGACTCCTGGCCGGCATCGACAACGTTCACCTGATTGAACCACTGGATTATTTGCCTTTTGTGTACCTGATGGACCGCTCCTACCTGATCCTCAGCGATTCGGGCGGCATCCAGGAAGAAGCACCTTCGCTGGGCAAACCCGTTCTGGTCATGCGTGACACCACTGAACGACCGGAAGCCGTCGAGGCAGGCACTGTCAAACTGGTTGGCACCGACATCGACGTTATCACGGGCAACTTGCGCAGCCTGCTGACGGACTCCAACGCTTACAGCCAGATGAGCTTCGCTCACAACCCCTACGGTGATGGCAAGGCGTGCGCGCGGATTCTTGAAACTCTTTCCCAATTTAAAAGAGGCTAACCTATGAGCTTTGAAACCATTTCCGTAGTCGGCCTCGGCTACATCGGATTGCCCACTGCCGCAGTTTTTGCCGCACGCAAGAAAAAAGTCATAGGCGTCGATGTTAATCCTCACGCCGTTGCAACGATCAATCGCGGTGAAATTCACATCATCGAACCGGATCTGGACATTGTCGTGCGGGCAGCGGTAACCGAAGGTTATCTGCGCGCAACCACCACTGCCGAACCGGCCGATGCGTTCCTTATTGCGGTACCGACCCCTTTCAAGGGCGACCACGAACCGGACCTGTCTTACATCGAGTCAGCCAGCAAAGCCATCGCTCCAGTCTTGAAGAAAGGCGATCTGGTCATCCTTGAATCGACTTCTCCGGTCGGCGCAACCGAGCAAATGTCCGCATGGCTGGCTGAAGCGCGCCCGGACTTGAGCTTCCCGCAAACGCACGGCGAAGACTCTGACGTTCGTATTGCACACTGCCCTGAACGCGTCTTGCCGGGTCACGTGCTGCGCGAGCTGATCGAGAACGACCGCATCATCGGCGGCCTGACCGCCAAGTGCTCGGATGCTGCAATGCGTCTGTATAAAACGTTCGTGGAAGGTGAATGCATCATCACCGACGCGCGCACTGCAGAAATGTGCAAGCTGACCGAAAACAGCTTCCGCGACGTCAACATCGCTTTTGCCAACGAACTGTCGATCATCTGCGACAAGCTCGACATCAGCGTATGGGAACTGATCCGCCTGGCTAATCACCACCCGCGAGTCAACATCCTGCAACCTGGCCCTGGTGTAGGCGGTCACTGCATCGCTGTCGACCCTTGGTTTATCGTGAGCAAGACCCCCGATGAAGCGCGCTTGATTCGCGCCGCGCGCGAGGTCAACGACAGCAAGCCGCAATGGGTACTCGATCAGGTCGCGCTCGCAATCGGCAAGTATCTGCAAGAGAACCCGGCTAAAACAGCGAAGGATGTGACTGTCGCCTGTCTGGGCCTGGCGTTTAAGCCGGACATCGATGATCTGCGCGAAAGCCCATCCCTTGAGATCACTGTGCAGATTGCAAAAAATCATCCGGGCACCGTTCTGGCCGTTGAGCCGAACATCGAGCGCCTCCCTGCTCGCCTGGAAGGCATCGCAACCCTGAGCCCGGTCGATCAGGCCCTGTCTTCGGCCAACGTCATCGTTCTGCTCGTAGATCACAGTGCGTTTAAAACCATCCCGAAAACCCGCTTGTCATCGCTGAAAGTTATCGATACCCGCGGAGTCTGGACCTGAAAAATCAGGGGTAACTTGATTGCGTACAGAAATCAGGTGGGTCATACACTCACCTGATTTTTTTGCGCTATAAAGCGACAGCGATTTTTACTCTAGATGATCGTGTGCTCGAATTTGTCATGATGAGGTTTAAGAGGTTCCGGCATGGTCAATCTACTAATTCAGGTGCTGACGCTGATAAGTGGCCTGGTTGTAAACTTTGTTATTCCTGGCCTGTATGGACTGGATGCGTATGGCGCGTTCATCAAGGCCAATGTGCTTGTATTTTTATTTCAAAAACTTCTCGACATCGTTAACGAGCAGCTTATTGCCAGTGTCGAAGCCGAGTACATCCTCGTCACCTCATTATTTATGGCGACGTTGATTTTTTTACTGTTCAGTGTGGTCAGCCTGGTAGACGACATCGGTAATCCTTTATTGCTGAGTGTCATGCTGCTCAGCTCAGCGTGCCTGCTTTCCCTGTTCGGGCTTCGTTTGCAGCGCTGGATAGTCGGATACCTCGTTCTCTTCCTGTGTGTTTTTTTCGTCCTCTTGTTCATCAGTTATCAACAGATCCTGCCGCTGAGTATCGTGGACATTCTGCTGCTGACGAATCTGATACCGTGCCTGTTTGCCGTGGCGGTGCTGTTTAGCCATGGCGCAAAACTGCCAGTGGGCAGACAGTTATTGTCCACCTGCAAGAACGTCTTGTTTTTGTTGCCTAGAATGGTATCCATCACTCTGGTCTTCAATCTGTTTACCAATATCCTGCCCTACATTCTTTCGAAGAGTCTGCCCGTTCGGGACCTTGGACTCTTCCGGGTGATCGTGTCGATCATTCAGTCAGCGACGAGCCTGTTCCCTATAAATGTCAGGGCTGTATTTGTTGCGTTTGTCTCCGGGGGACAGCGTCAAGAGCAATACAGAATCATCATGTCCGTCGCCCTTTTCTACTTCGCACTGGTTGGCTTGTCCGGCTATGCGATGGGATGGCTGTTCCCGCAATACTCCGCTTATCTGGCGATGCTTCCTTGCCTGCCAGTCCTGTACTGGGCCGTGGTGACAGAAAGGTATCTCGTTGCTTCCGGGCTTCATCGTAAAGTAATCATCGCCAACCTCGTCCTGGGCGCACTGGCTGTGGCCGGGATGATCCTGTTCGTTCAAGGCCTGAAACAGGCAGAACTGTTTTATGCGCTTGGGTTCTCTGCCTATTTATTGTTTTTGCACTTGCTGTGCCGACCAGGAATCCGTCTACCGGTCATATTCTGGGTCTCTGTACTCTCCCCTTTCGCAATCGTATTGAAAGACGTCAATTTGATCTGGGGCGTTCTTTATATGCTTTCTCTTTTGATCATTGCGGTTGGGATACTTCGGCTTCGTCCGGCTGACTTTCGCACCTTGAGGTTTTGACAATGAACGCAGTTAAGTTGTATCGCGTAGGAAACTGGTTTTATCAGCGTCGTGTACCCGTCGTACCTGGCCTGATTCGCAACCTGATTTTTCTTTTGTTCAATTCATACATTCCGGTGTCCGCCAATCTTGGAAAAGGCACCATTTTCGCTTACGGCGCCATTGGTGTCGTACTTCACGCGAACGCTAAAGTCGGGACGGGCTGTGTATTAGGCCAAGGAATTACGATTGGTGCTGCAGAAGGCTATGTCACCAGCGAGATCAACAAATGCCCGGTGATTGGGGACAACTGCTACATCGGTGCGGGTGCAAAGATCATTGGCGATATTAAAATCGGGGATAACTGCCAGATTGGAGCATCGGCCGTAGTACTGAAAGACATACCCAACAATTCAATCGTTGTCGGCATTCCAGCCCGAGTGATTGGACAGACCTCTGTAGACTATAAAGCTATACGCCCCTGAAATGGCGAACGGAGTATCGCAATGAGTAGTAACGACTGCATGAAAAACAGCATGGCAATTGCAGCGGCCGCGTGCATTTCCATTCTGCTTATGCAGGATCCTGGCGTTCTTTTCTACACCGGCATTGTTGGTGTTTCCCTGCTTGTGCTGACGGCCATTATTTCGCCTTGGCTGGGCCTGTTGGCGCTATTCCCGCTGGCCTTTGCCTTGCGCCCGGCCCCACCGTCAGTAGGGGCTCAAGAAATATCGTTCGCCGCTTTGCTGGCAGTGATATTCATTGCTGCATTGATCAAGTTGCTTCGCACTTGCGGAATCAGGTCCGTACTGCGCCTTTTCGGTATCCCATTGCTTATAGGCGCGGGAATATTGAGCATCAACCTGGCCGTGGCCATGCACAATCATGTGCCGATGCTGGACTGGATCAGGGGCGTCATTCCCTTTCTGTTTATATATGCACTGATACCTGTCTGCGCACTGGTCAGCGGTGACGAAAGCAAGATCCGCTGGGTCGGCGCTTCAGTGGGAACCCTGATTTTCCTGACCGCCGGCTACATCGTTTTCTACTACTTCTACCACGACATGTGGCAACCGTACTGGCTCATCCTGACTAACGGAGAGGAAGTCAAAATCTCTCAAGAAGCGGCCTTGAACAACGTCAACGCCATGGGGCCGATGCGCGACCGGATCACCATGCTGCTGGCACAGGCAACAGATGCGTTGCTGCCTGTCGGCATGGTTGTAGGGTTCGTTGTAAGCACGTTGGCACGAGACCGGCGGATTACTATTGTCGGCGCTTTGGTGGCCATGCTTTGCATGGCAGCCGTACTGATCACCTTCACAAGAAGCATGCTGATCAGCGCCCTTTTGGTCATGCTGCTCTTTTCGCTCTATGCATTTTTCGCCCATAAAAACTTGCGCGTGAAGTTGTCGGCCAATTTGGCCACTCAGGGCGTATTTGGCGTTGCATTCATCTTTTCCACTGGCATGGATCAGGTTTGGCTCGGACGCTTGAGTTTGTTATCGGGGGCCGCCTGGAAACGAAAAGGTGACTTCAACGTAATGTCCCGGCTTGAAGAATACAAAATCGCCTGGGAAATGTTCTTGAGCCATCCAGTGCTGGGCAACGGGATGGGCATCAAGCATGGAATGCGCTGGGAAACTTCTGAAGGTGTCTCCTTCACCGAGATGGTTGCGTACATACACAACTGGCCGCTCTACATGCTGATGGTTGGCGGACTGCTGGGCTTTCTGGTTTATTCGTTGGTCATCGCAGGCCCCGTTCTCTATCGTCTTACGTCCCTCAGATCTGAGTCTGCACATTTAACAGTTGTTCGTGCAGCCGTCATGACACTGGCGGTCTATGGTTTGTTTTTCGCGGTATTCCGTCTGATTTCGTTCAACCTGTTGCTTGCTGCTGCCTGGGGAGTGGTCTTCGCGCATAAGTGGTCCCGAGAGAACCGTGCGTCTAGCGCCCATGCCGTACATTCACACACGGCCTCGACTCAAACCAAAGAAAAGCCTGTTGGGCATGAGCCTGCCGATCAAAAAAATGTGGAGCTATCTGTATAATGTGCGGCCTAAGTTTTTTTGCTGTTAAACGCGAGGTCCTCGGAGTTCAGAGCCAGCTGGAATCAAGCCTGGCCGTCACCAAACATCGCGGCCCGGATGCGTCTGGTACTTACTTCGCCAGTGTCGGGGACTACCAGGTAGGCCTCGGACATAACAGGCTCAGCATCCTGGACCTTTCGCCGACCGGCAGTCAGCCAATGTTCGCCGGCAATGGCGTCAGCATCGTATTCAATGGTGAGGTATTCAACCATCATGAACTGCGTAATCAGCTGATCGAAAAAGGCTACTCATTCAAGGGCACCTCGGATACAGAGGTCATTCTTCAGCTTTATGTTGAGCACAAGGAACACGCTTTCAAACTGCTTGAAGGCATGTTCACTTTTGTCATCCTGGATGAAGCCAGAAATAAATTCTTCCTGGTAAGAGATGTTATCGGGATCAAGCCTGTGTACTGCTACTCCAGCACGAACGGCATCTACGCCTGCTCGGAAATACGCGGCCTCAAGAGTTATTCGGAGGTCACCGCCGATATTGATCACGATGACGTTTTCGAGTTCTTCAATAACGGTTTCCTCTACGAACCGAACACCGGCTACAAAGCCATCAAAAAATTGATGCCCGGGACTTACCTTGAGTTCGATCTGCTCACGGGCGCTTGCGAGACCCAGCGTTACCAGACCGTGATGAACTTCAAGACCGAGCAAAACCTCGCCGCAGATGTGAGCAGCGCGGTGACACGGCAATTGGAGGCGGATGTTCCGGTTGGCGTATTTTTCAGTGGCGGCGCTGACTCCAGTATTCTGGCCAGTTACACGGGTGAGGCAGATCTGTTTTTCGCCAAGTACGAAGCGACGGAAGATTCTGCTGTCGATATGAAGTTCTCGGCTGATATCGCTGAACACCTGGGCAAGAAACTTGTGGTGACAGAGATTCTCGATTCGAACACCAACGTGTTCGAGTCGATCGATTTCGTCGCAGCGAATACGGAAGAGCTGGTTTCCGATTACACATTCTGGGCTACCTATCGGTTATCAACAGAAGCCAGGAAGAGCGGCTACACCGTAATGCTCAGCGGGATGGGTGGGGACGAGGCATTCGCCGGTTATCCACGCTACAAAGTCCTGAAGCATCACGGGCTGATTCGGCGGCTCTACCCAGTGCTGAATGCTCTGCTGAAATTCAAGCTGTTTCCCAAGCAGCTCGACAAAAAATTCGAACGACTGGTGTCCTATGCCCAGGAAAGTTACTGGCCTTTGGCGTATTCACGAATGCTGGGATATTTCTCCAGGCAGGAGTTGAAAGGCTTTTTCCCCGATTACTCGAAACGGGAACAGCATTACAAGCAACGCCTTGAGTCCGTGCTCGTCAATTACAAGGGCGATCCCGCAGACAAAGTAAAATGTGCACAACACTTTGACCTGACAGGCTTTCTAAGCCACAACCTCAGTGTTTCCGATAAAGCGAGCATGCTCGCCAGTATCGAGTTGCGTGTGCCTTTGCTCGATGAGCGAGTCGTTGCTAATGGTTTCGCCACCTCAAGTGCAGAACTGCTGAAGGATGGCGCGCCAAAGGCCCCTCTGAAGAGCCTATTGAAAAGCCTGCTTCCAGCCGCTCTTGTGGATCGCCCGAAAACCGGCTTCAACCCTCCCCTCGACGGCATTATCCGTCGGATAGGGGCGGAGCGATTGCTCAGCGAGTTCGAGCGGATTTATCAGTATCTAGAGCGCGAAGAAGTGGAAAAGCTGGTGACGAATCATTTTTCGGGCGCAATCAACAACACGTACAAGCTGTGGCAGGTGCTGTACTTTGAACGTTGGTTGAAACTGAACTTTGCGTAAAAGCTTTCAGGTCCGCTTGTAAACGACGACATCTTTCATTATTTAAGTGATTTTTATGGGCAATGCGCTGACATCTCGGCTTTTCAAGCTCTACCACACAGCCAAAATGTTACGGTTGAAGCAGATTTTCTACCGGATCTATTACCGTTTCGCCAAAGTAAAACCCTTTACGGCAACCGGATTCGGCAAGCGATCGGCCTTTGATCTGGCAAAAGCCCCAGGCTGGAGTGCGTCCCGCTTTACGACGGACGAGCAGTTCGACTTCATGGGCATGAAATCGCCCATCGAGTGGAGCAACACGACACTCCCGAAAATCTGGCAATACAACCTGCATTACCTCGACCATTTGGCGGCATCCGACCAGGCATCCACTGCATTCGACACCCGCCTGGTCAACAGCTGGATTGTGAATAACCCTCCCTTCGGCGGTTGCGGATGGGAACCCTATACGCTCTCTCTGCGCATCGTGAACCTGGTGAAGTGGCTGCAGAGACAGCCGAGCCTGGAAGGCCATTGGCTGGACAGCCTCGCCATGCAAACCCATGCCCTGTCCGAACAGGTGGAATATCACATCCTGGCAAACCATCTGTTCGTGAACGGCAAGGCGCTCGTGTTTGCCGGCACCTTCCTGGAAGGCGCTCATGCTGAACGCTGGCAGTCGCTGGGACTGGAGATTCTGGATAGCGAGGTCAAGGAGCAGTTTCTGGCGGACGGCGCGCACTTTGAATTGTCCCCCATGTACCACGCCTCCCTGTTGTGGGACATGTGCGACCTGGTGAACCTGGCCACCCATACCAAACTTGCACCACTAAGAAACCGACTGGACGAATGGAAGCACGTTGTCGAACGAGGCATCGTCTGGCTACGCAGCCTCCAGCACCCCGACGGTGGCATCCCTTTCTTTAACGATTCGGCGTTCGGCATCGCTCCCGCGCTGCACGATATCGAAACATACGCACGCCTGCTCAATTGCCTGCCAGAGCAAAAAAACAGCACTGCCACTGCTGTCTCGGCCGAACATCACGCCGAAAGCGGCTACGTCTCGATTGATTTTGGCAATCAATGCAAGGCGCTATTGAACCTTGCGCAGGTGGCCCCCGACTACCAACCGGGGCATACCCATGCCGATACCCTGAGTTTCGAACTCAGCCTCTTTGGTCAGCGCGTCTTCGTTAACTCCGGAACATCGCAGTACGGCGAAGACTCCGAACGTCACCGCCAACGCAGTACAGCAGCACACAACACCGTCGAAGTGGACGGCGAGAGTTCCTCCGAAGTCTGGGCCGGCTTCAGGGTTGCCCGGCGTGCGCGTGTTGCGCTGGATACGTTCGACCAGGCCGATGGCATCGTCCGCGTCCGCTGTAGTCATGATGGTTACAAGCGTTTGAAAGGGAAAAACCTGCACACCCGTGAATGGCTCGCAAAAGTTGACGAGCTGCAGATCACGGATTCGCTCACAGGAAGTTTTAACCGAGCGAAAGCCAGGTTTTTTGTACACCCCGAGGCCTTGGTTGTTCAAAATGGCGGGCAATTGACGATCACCCTTCCCGGCGGCCAGGTTGCTTCCGTTTTCCTGGAGGGTGCAACCAAGATCAACGTAGTTACTTCAACGTGGCATCCAGAATTTGGCAAGTCTGTTCCGAACCAGTGCATCGTCGCTGAGCTGTCGTCGAACACGCTGACCACCCGTATAACTTGGTGAGGTTTATTTGAAACTTTTAATCCTGAGCTTTTACTACCAGCCTGATTTATCTGCCGGATCGTTTCGTACGACGGCATTGGTAAAGGCGCTTCTCGAGAAACTGCCAGCGCACGCGCATATCGAGCTGATTACAACCTTGCCAAACCGCTACAGCTCGTTCAGCAGCGAAGCGCCGGAACTGGAAGAGCATCCTCGCCTGACCATTCGCCGAATCGCATTGCCGGCCCACAAAAGCGGTATGGCAGATCAAGCCAAGGCTTTTCTGGTTTACGCGAACGGCGTGCGCAAAATTGTTCAGAACAAACAATATGACCTTATCTATGCGACCTCTTCGCGCCTGATGACCGCGTCGCTGGGCGCCCTCATCGCCCGCCAGAAAAAGACTCCGCTTTATCTGGACATTCGCGATATTTTTGTCGACACGATCAAGGATATTCTGCCGAAGAAGCTGATCTGGCTGCTCAAGCCCATGCTTTCGCTACTTGAAAGTTTTACCATCAAGTCGGCCAAGAAGGTCAATCTGGTTTCCGCCGGTTTTCTCCCTTACTTCAAATCCCGGTATCCGGACCAGCACTACTCGCTGTTCACAAACGGTATCGATGACGAGTTCCTGGATGTCCAGCCTGTCGAGAGCTCCGCGAGTCTGAATCCGGTCCTGGACGTGGTCTACGCCGGAAACATCGGTGAAGGCCAAGGGCTGCACACGATCATTCCTGCGCTAGCCAAACGCCTTGAGGGGAAGTTGCGATTTCGAGTGATCGGTGATGGAGGGAGACTCGCTCACCTGAAGGAGGCTATCAGTTCAGCCGGCTGCACTAACGTTGAGCTGTTGAACCCGGTCAAGCGCAATGAACTGATTCAGGTCTATCAGTCGGCAGATGTGCTGTTCCTGCACCTCAATGACTACGACGCGTTCCGTAAGGTCTTGCCGTCCAAACTGTTTGAATACGCCGCGCTGGGTAAACCGATCTGGGCCGGTATTTCGGGTTACGCGGCAAGCTTTGTCGCTGAACATATCGAAAATACAGCCGTCTTCGAACCTTGCGATGTGGATGCTGCAACCAGATCTTTCGAGAACCTGAATATTCTGACCAGCCCGCGGCATGCCTTCGTCGAGCGTTTTGCCCGCGGCAATATCATGCGCGAAATGTCGCAAGACATTCTTTCCCTGAAGGAGGCTCGTTAATCATGCGCATTCTTCTGGCAGGGGCCAGCGGCTTTGTCGGCAGCGGGCTAATCGCACCGTTGCTCGAGCGTGGCCACGAAATTACCGCCGCCGTACGCAAGTTGAAGGTTGATCTCGACTCGCGTGTGACACAGAGCCTGGTCAATGGGCTGTCGGCCGATCAGGATTGGCAGGGATTGTTGAAGGACCAGGATCTGGTCATCCAGTTGGCTGCTCGCGTACACGTCATGAGTGACGAATCCTCCGACCCCCTTGCCGAATATCGCAAGGTTAACGTCGAAGGAACGCTCAATCTGGCTCGGCAGGCCGCTGACGCCGGGGTCAAGCGCTTCATTTTTCTCAGCTCAATCAAGGTCAATGGCGAAGGCACGGCTCTCGGCAAGCCTTACGTTGCCGATGGAGAGGAGGCGCCAAGCGACCCTTACGGCATTTCCAAAATGGAAGCGGAACATGCCCTGAGAGCGCTGGCAGCTGAAACCGGCATGGAAGTGGTAATTATTCGTCCGGTGCTGGTTTATGGGCCAGGTGTACGAGCCAACTTCCTCAGCATGATGCGCTGGCTGGACAAAGGCGTACCCCTGCCGTTTGGCGCCATTCACAACCAACGCAGCCTCGTTGCCCTGGATAACCTGGTTGACCTGATTGTGACGTGCACCGAGCACTTCGCAGCAGCAAACCAGACCTTCCTCGTGAGTGATGGTGAGGATCTTTCGACTACCATGTTGTTGCGTCGAATGGCGACGGCCCTGGGCAAGCCTGCGCGCTTGCTGCCGGTGCCGAGCTGGATGCTTGAAACCGGCGCGACACTCCTGGGCAAGCAAGCACTGGCCCAGCGTTTGTGCGGTTCACTTCAGGTCGATATCAGCAAGACTCGTGAACTATTGAATTGGAAACCGCCGGTCAGCGTCGACGAAGCGCTGCGCAACACGGCTAAACACTTTTTGGAACTACACACTCAATGAATATGTGGTGGCTGTTACCGGCTGCGGCCGTTGTCGCACTTTTTCTGACTGGCGCCCTGCGCCGGTACGCATTGGCTCGAAGCCTGATCGACATACCGAATGCGCGCAGCTCGCACGTCGTGCCGACACCAAGAGGTGGTGGTGTAGCGATCGTAGTGAGCTTTCTGCTGGCATTGATGTGGACGGCCAGTCTGGGCTTCGTTGCCTGGCCTCTGACCTGGGCATTACTGGGCGCAGGCGTCGGTATTGCGGTACTGGGGTTTCTGGATGATCACGGCCATATCAGCGCTCGTTGGCGCTTGCTGGGCCACTTCATTGCAGCCACCTGGGCGCTGTTCTGGATAGGTGGCTTGCCGCCGCTGACACTGTTTGGATTCGCGCTCGACCTGGGATGGATCGGTCATGCGTTGGCTGCCGTTTATCTGGTGTGGCTGCTGAACCTGTACAACTTTATGGACGGGATTGACGGCATTGCCAGTGTCGAAGCTATCTGTGTATGCCTGAGCGGTGCGCTGTTGTACTGGCTGGCGGGGAATGAACTGGCGGCGCTGTTGCCTCTGTTACTGGCTTTTGCGGTAGCAGGCTTCCTGTATTGGAACTTCCCCAGGGCGCGGATTTTCATGGGTGATGCCGGCAGCGGCTTCCTGGGCATTACCTTGGGGGTACTGTCGTTGCAGGCTGCCTGGACGGCACCACAGCTTCTCTGGAGCTGGTTGATTTTGCTCGGCGTATTCATTGTTGATGCTACGTGGACTCTGCTTCGCCGCTTGTTCAGGGGTGACAAGGTCTATGAAGCCCACCGTAGCCATGCCTATCAATTTGCTTCCCGCCAGTTTGGCAAGCACTTGCCAGTCACCCTGACGGTCGCAGCGATCAATCTGTGCTGGCTGTTACCGATCGCCCTGGTGGTCGGGAGCGGCAAACTGGATGGCCTGTCGGGAGTGTGCCTGGCTTATCTGCCGTTGGTAGTTTTAGCCGTCAAGTTCAAGGCTGGGGAAAAAGAGGCTTAACAGCCGAGTCAGAAAATGGAGATGGGGGATGGGGGATGGGGGATGGCACTAGCCCCCTCCTCCGGCCAACCACTGGAAGTAACCGGTGACGCTTCCATCGTTGTAGATCAAACCAGACGCTTGCGCCGCGCTCTTGCGGTGCGACCAACGATCCAGCCAATCGCAGGCCCTGCGACCATCCCTATCAGCAATGAAACCACCACTACAACGGAAACTGGTAGCTGCGGCCCAGCCCATCCAAGGAACAGCAAGGAAACCGACTGCTGGTTCTCAAGCACAAAAGCCAGTATCGCCAGCACCAGCAACAGTAGAACGACCATAACCAGCACGCGCTTCAAGCTACTCATGAGCCCCTCCCTGTCTGGATTTCAAACTTCTTCCTCTTCTTCATTTACCCGATCCCGCAACTCTTTCCCCGGCTTGAAATGGGGAACGAATTTGCCGTCAAGGCTGACGGACTGACCGGTTTTCGGATTGCGGCCTACGCGCGGTGCGCGGTAGTGCAGGGAGAAGCTGCCAAATCCACGGATCTCGATGCGATCACCGGTGGCCAGACATTGGGACATTTGTTCAAGCATGGTCTTGATAGCCAGCTCCACATCCTTTGATGAGAGCAGCCCTTGATGGGTGACAATTCGTTCGATCAACTCCGACTTCGTCATATTTTTCCCTTCTTTTTCAAGCAGCTAGGAAAAGCGCTTCAAAGGTTTTAGCATGCCCGAAGGAATTTGAACAGCCCGAGCTTTGACATATCTTCGCCAGCAATGGGATGCCGATTTCAGAACAGAAGCCTGATCAAGCCCGACCTGCTCATCTGCAGATAACCAGCATGGTGCGTGTCACATAACCTGCCGGGTTGAAGCCAAAGGGATACTCATCTTCGTCTTTGGCGTCATCAGATCTCGTGACCACCTTGTAGCCAGCGCCCTTGCACTCCTTGGCAGCGCGTTTGTGACACTTCTCCCACCCCGACCCCAACCCCGAACAATCGATCTCGATACCACTAACCCCACGTGAGGCGTGAGTCTTCGCATTAGTGGTACAACCCGCCAATGTCAGAACGGCTAGTGCGACAACGAGCTTGTTCATTCATTTCCTTATGCCGGGCGCCCTGCCCGACTGTCGTTCGCTTCTGACTAAAGACTAGCTGTAAATAAACGATTGATCCGATTAAAGAAAGAGACAGCTTTTGGGGGCTATTGGTTTCACGGGCGAACAATGTCGTGCGATGTGGTTACCGCACACACCAAATCGCAGGCACAAAAAAGGGCGACCGAAGTCGCCCTTTTTAATGATCAAGCAGAACTTAGTTCTGTTTGGCCATTGCCTGGCGCAGCAGTGCCGCCATGGTGGTGTCAGCAGCAGCTTCACCTTCCGGAGCAGTTTTCAGGCTCTGGATGGCTTCTTTCTCTTCAGCATCGTCTTTCGATTTGATCGACAGCTGAATTACGCGGCTCTTACGATCAACGCTGATGATCTTGGCTTCTACTTCCTGGCCTTCTTTCAGAACGTTGCGCGCGTCTTCAACGCGGTCACGGCTGATTTCGGAGGCTTTCAGAGTCGCTTCGATATCGTCGGCCAGAGTGATGATGGCGCCTTTAGCGTCAACTTCTTTCACGATGCCTTTAACGATTGCGCCTTTGTCGTTCTCTTGAACGTACTCGGAGAACGGATCGCTTTCCAGTTGCTTGATACCCAGGGAGATACGCTCGCGCTCTGGGTCAACCGACAGGATAACGGTGTCCAGCTCGTCGCCCTTCTTGAAGCGGCGAACGGCTTCTTCGCCCACTTCGTTCCAGGAGATGTCGGACAGGTGAACCAGACCGTCGATGCCGCCGTCCAGACCAATGAAGATACCGAAATCGGTGATCGACTTGATGGTGCCGGAGATTTTATCGCCCTTGTTGAACTGGCCAGAGAAATCTTCCCATGGGTTAGATTTGCACTGCTTGATGCCGAGGGAGATACGACGACGCTCTTCGTCGATGTCCAGAACCATAACTTCCACTTCGTCGCCGACTTGTACGACTTTCGAAGGGTGGATGTTCTTGTTGGTCCAGTCCATTTCGGAAACGTGTACCAGACCTTCAACGCCTTCTTCCAGCTCAGCGAAGCAGCCGTAGTCGGTCAGGTTGGTTACACGAGCGGTAACGCGAGTGCTTTCTGGGTAACGGGCTTTGATAGCAACCCATGGATCTTCGCCCAGTTGCTTCAGGCCCAGGGAAACACGGTTGCGTTCGCGATCGTATTTCAGAACCTTAACGTCGATTTCGTCACCAACGTTGACGATCTCGGAAGGATGCTTGATGCGCTTCCAAGCCATGTCGGTGATGTGCAGCAGGCCGTCCACGCCACCCAGATCGACGAATGCGCCGTAATCGGTGAGGTTTTTGACGATACCTTTGACTTGCTGACCTTCCTGCAGGGATTCCAGCAGAGCTTCACGCTCGGCGGAGTTCTCGGCTTCGAGGACGCTGCGACGGGAAACGACAACGTTGTTGCGTTTCTGGTCGAGTTTGATGACCTTGAATTCCAGCTCTTTGCCTTCCAGGTGCGTAGTATCGCGCACAGGACGGACGTCAACCAGGGAACCTGGCAGGAACGCACGGATGCCGTTAACGTCGACAGTGAAGCCGCCTTTAACCTTACCGTTGATAACGCCCTTGACCACTTCCTCGGCTGCGAAGGCAGCTTCCAGAACAATCCAGCATTCAGCGCGCTTGGCTTTTTCACGGGACAGCTTGGTTTCACCAAAGCCGTCTTCAACCGAGTCCAGCGCAACGTGAACTTCGTCACCGACGTTGATAGTCAGGTCGCCAGCGTCGTTGTAGAACTGCTCAAGCGGGATGAGTGCTTCAGACTTCAGGCCAGCGTGAACGGTTACCCAGCGAGCTTGGTAATCGATATCAACGATAACACCGGTGATGATGGAGCCTGCCTGAAGGTTCAGGGTTTTTAGGCTTTCTTCAAAGAGTTCCGCAAAGCTTTCGCTCATTTTAATTCCTGTTGATGAGGGCGAAGAATACGCCCATCTCCACACCCCAGACGGTGTGGGTTAGTTTCATTTAAAAGAAGCGCCACAGGACTATGACTGGTCCCCTGCGGCCTTCTTGGTCACCCGGCGATATCGCGAATGGCGATCTCGCTCATGATGCGTTCCAGCACCTGGTCGATGGATAATTCCGTGGAATCCAGCTGTATGGCGTCAGCCGCCGGTTTGAGCGGGGCTACCGCTCGCTGGGTGTCACGCTCATCGCGTGCACGTATCTCATCTAGCAGACTCGACAGACTAACACCATCGACTTTGCCCTTCAACTGCAAGTATCGACGGCGCGCACGCTCCTCGGCACTGGCGGTAAGGAAAATCTTCAACGGTGCATCCGGAAAAACCACCGTACCCATGTCGCGACCATCGGCCACCAGGCCCGGCGCTTCCTGGAATGCACGCTGGCGCTGCAGCAGCGCCTCGCGCACTGCGGGCAACGCCGCGACTTGCGAGGCGCCGGAGCCGATGCTTTCGGTGCGAATCACATCGCTGACTTCATCGCCCTCGAGAATGATGCGCTGCAACTGACCGTCGGTCGCCGCGATGAACTGCACATCCAGATGAGCGGCAAGTTTTTTCAGCAATTCTTCATTGGTGAGGTCGACGCCGTGATTGTGCGCAGCGAAGGCCAGCAACCGATAAAGCGCACCGGAATCCAGCAGGTTCCAGCCCAGACGCTTGGCCAGGATGCCAGCTACCGTGCCCTTGCCGGAGCCGCTTGGCCCATCGATGGTGATGACCGGTGCGATGTTTTTCACGACTGAGCCTCTTGTGCAACACGGATACCGACCTGCGCGCACAGCGCCAGGAAGTTCGGGAACGACGTTGCGACGTTGGCACAGTCATGGATGCGAATAGGCGCAGTGGCACGCAGCGATGCCACGCTGAAAGCCATGGCAATCCGGTGATCGCCGTGACCATGCACTTCGCCGCCGCCGATCAGGCCGCCGTCGATGATGATGCCGTCCGGGGTCGGTTCGCATTTGACGCCCAGTGCCAGCAAGCCATCGGCCATGACCTGGATCCGGTCCGATTCCTTGACGCGCAATTCTTCGGCGCCACGCAGGATGGTGCGCCCTTCGGCACAGGCCGCCGCCACGAACAGCACCGGGAATTCGTCGATGGCCAATGGAACCAGCGCTTCGGGAATCTCGATACCTTTGAGTTTAGCTGCACGCACGCGCAGGTCCGCTACCGGTTCGCCGCCGACTTCACGCTGGTTTTCCAGGGTGATGTCAGCGCCCATCAGACGCAGAATGTCGATCACGCCGGTACGGGTCGGGTTGATGCCGACATGCTCGAGCACCAGTTCGGAACCTTCGGCAATGGACGCCGCCACCAGGAAGAACGCCGACGACGAAATATCGCCCGGCACTTCAATGTGGGTCGCGGTCAGCTTGTGCCCGGATTCGACCGACGCCGTAGCGCCGTTGACGCTGACCGGGTAGCCGAAGCCGCGCAGCATGCGCTCGGTGTGGTCGCGCGTCGGTGCAGGCTCGGTGACGGTGGTTTTGCCATCAGCGTACAGGCCGGCCAACAGCAGGCAGGATTTAACCTGGGCACTGGCCATCGGCATGGTGTAGGTCAGGCCTTTGAGCTTGTTACCGCCACGAATGATCATCGGTGGACGACCTTCAGCGGCGGTCTCGATCACGGCGCCCATTTCACGCAGCGGATTGGCCACGCGATTCATCGGACGCTTGGACAGCGAGGCATCACCGGTCAAGGTGCTGTCGAAGTTCTGCGCAGCCAGCAGGCCGGACAGCAGACGCATCGAAGTGCCGGAGTTGCCCAGATAGATCGGGCCCGGCGCAGGCTTCAGGCCATGCAGGCCGACGCCGTGGATGGTCACGCGACCGTGGTGCGGACCTTCGATCACGACACCCATGTCGCGGAAGGCCTGCAAGGTCGCCAGAGCGTCTTCGCCCTCGAGGAAGCCTTCGACTTCGGTGACGCCTTCGGCCAGGGAGCCGAGCATGATCGAACGGTGGGAAATCGATTTATCGCCCGGTACACGAATCCGCCCAGTCAGGCGGCCACCAGGTTGTCCCAGGAAAATCAGGTCGTTGGAGTTCATAGCGTCCACATAAGCCCGGCGAGCCAGGATTTTACTGAAATGTTCGCGGGCAACCCGGGCGCGCGTGAACACGCCCAACAATTGGTGCCCATCCCCTGCATCGACCGCGTCGCGCAAGGCGTCGAGGTCGCTGCGAAATGTATCAAGCGTGCGCAGGACAGCTTCGCGGTTGGCGAGGAAGATGTCGTGCCACATGACCGGGTCACTTCCCGCGATTCTCGTGAAATCGCGGAAACCGCCGGCAGCGTAACGGAAGATCTCAAGGTTTTCATTGCGCTTGGCCAACGAATCGACCAAACCGAACGCCAGCAAGTGCGGCAAATGGCTGGTCGCCGCCAACACTTCGTCGTGACGTTCGACCTGCATGTGCTCGACATCGGCGCCCAGTTCACGCCACAACCGGTCGACCACGGCCAGCGCGGCCGGATCGGTTTGGTCCAGCGGCGTCAGAATCACTTTATGGCGACGGAACAGTTCGGCATTGGAGGCTTCCACCCCGCTCTGCTCGGAACCGGCAATCGGATGGCCCGGCACGAAACGCGCCGGCATGCCGCCAAACGCCTCGGTCGCGGCGCGCACGACGTTGCCCTTGGCACTGCCGACATCCGTCAGAATCGCTTGCCCAAGGTCCATGCCGGCCAACCGGCCGAGCATCTTTTCCATGGCCAGGATCGGCACCGCGAGTTGAATCACGTCGGCGCCCTGGCAGGCAACGGCCAGGTCTTCTTCGCAGCGATCCACCACGCCCAACTCGACCGCGAGCTTGCGCGACTGCGGATCGAGATCGACGCCCACCACTTCGCGGCACAGGCCGCTTTCACGCAGCCCCTTGGCAAACGAACCGCCGATCAACCCCAGACCGACCACCACCAGGCGACCGATCATAGGTTCAGCAGATTGCAGAGCAGTGACATCAACCACGAGCCAGAACCTTGGTCAGCGCCTCAAGGAAGCGGCTGTTTTCCGCCGGCAGGCCGATGGTGATGCGCAAGTGGTTCGGCATGCCATAGTTGGCCACCGGACGCACGATCACGCCTTCACGCAGCAAGCCCTGGAAGACCGGCAAGGCAACACGGCCGAGATCGACGCAGATGAAGTTGCCCTTGGACGGGATCCAGCTCAGCCCCAGCTCACGGAAACCCGCTTCCAGCTGCAGCATGCCGGCTTCGTTCAGGCGGCGACTTTCAGCCAGGTACTCGGCGTCCTGCAGCGCAGCGCACGCAGCGGCCAGGGCCAGGCTGTTGACGTTGAATGGCTGACGCACACGGTTCAGCACGTCGGCAACCACCGCCGTGGACAAGCCGTAACCAACGCGCAACGCTGCCAGGCCGTAGGCCTTGGAGAAGGTGCGCGAAACCAGCAGGTTCGGGTACGCCGCCAGGAAGTCGAGGCCATCCGGCAAGTCGCTGCCTTCGGCGTATTCGATGTAGGCCTCGTCCAGCACCACCAGCACGTGCTCCGGCACATCCTGCAGGAACTCGTCCAGCGCTTCGGCGCCAAACCAGGTCCCGGTCGGGTTGTTCGGGTTGGCGATGAAGACCACACGGGTATCGGCATCGATCGCGGCCAGCATGGCCGACAGATCATGGCCCCAGTCTTTGGCCGGGATCACTTTGGCCGTCGCACCGACGGCCTGGGTGACGATCGGATAGACCGCGAACGCATGCTCACTGAACACCGCATTCAGGCCCGGCGCCAGATAGGCACGCGCGACCAGTTCCAGGATGTCGTTGGAACCGTTGCCCAGCGTCACCTGATTCAGTTCGACGCGGCACTGATCGGCCAGCAGGGTCTTGAGCGCAAAACCGTTGCCATCCGGATAACGGGTCAGCTCGGCCAATTCTTCGCGAATGGCCGCCAAAGCCTTTGGACTGGCGCCCAACGGGTTTTCGTTGCTCGCCAGTTTGACGATGCTGGCCGGATCGATGTCCAGCTCGCGCGCCAGTTCGTCCACGGGCTTGCCCGGAACGTAAGGCGACAGTTGTTGCACGCCCGGCTGTGCCAGAGCGAGGAAGTTGCCACTCATTTGCTACCCCTTAGAGAACGGCTTTCGGGTAGGAACCCAACACTTTAAGTGCCACTGCTTCCTGACTGATCTTTTCCAGCACACCTTTTACCAGCGGATCGCGGTGATGGCCGACGAAGTCGATGAAGAACACGTAGGTCCATTTACCGCTACGCGAAGGACGTGTCTCGATGCGTGTCAGGTCGATGCCATTGTCGTGGAACGGCACCAGCAACTCGTGGAGCGCGCCTGGCTTGTTGCTCATGGAGACGATGATCGACGTCTTGTCGTCGCCGGTTGGCGGCACTTCCTGGCTGCCGATCATCAGGAATCGCGTGGAGTTGTCCGGGCGATCCTCGATTTTCTCGGCCAGACGGGTCAGCCCGTACAAGCCTGCGGCCATGTCGCCGGCAATCGCCGCCGAGTTCCACTCACCCTTGACCCGCTTCGCCGCTTCGGCGTTGCTGGAAACCGCGACGCGCTCGACATTCGGGTAGTGTGCATCCAGCCACTTGCGGCACTGCGCCAGCGACTGGGCGTGGGAATAGATGCGGCTGATGCTGTCGGTCTTGGTGTTTTCACCGACCAACAGATGGTGGTGAATCCGCAACTCGACTTCGCCACAGATGACCATGTCGTGTTCGAGGAAGCTGTCGAGCGTGTGGTTGACCGCGCCCTCGGTGGAGTTTTCCACCGGGACCACGCCAAAGTTCACCGCACCGGCCGCCACTTCGCGGAACACTTCGTCGATGGCCGCCATCGGCTTGCTGATCACCGCGTGGCCGAAGTGCTTCATGGCCGCCGCTTGAGTGAAGGTGCCTTCAGGACCGAGGTAAGCCACTTTCAGCGGCTGCTCGAGGGCCAGGCACGAAGACATGATTTCGCGGAACAACCGCGCCATTTCTTCGTTGCCCAGCGGGCCCTGATTGCGCTCCATCACACGCTTGAGCACCTGAGCTTCACGCTCAGGACGATAGAACACCGGCACTTCGCCTTCGGCCAGCGAGGCCATCTTTACTCGCGCAACTTCCTGGGCGCAGCGTGCGCGCTCACTGATCAGCTCCAGGACTTTTTCGTCCAGGGCATCAATGCGCAGGCGCAGTGCCTTGAGTTCTTGCTCAGACATTAGCCGTGTTCCTTCTCGAACTCTGCCATGTACGAAACCAGTGCGTTGACCGCAACGATATCGACGGCGTTATAGATGGAGGCGCGCATGCCGCCCACGGAACGGTGACCCTTGAGGTTCAACAGGCCACGCTCGTCGGCACCGGCCAGGAATGGCTTGTCCAGACGATCGTCAGCCAGGCGGAACGGCACGTTCATCCACGAGCGATCCGACTTGTTGATCGGGTTGCTGTACAGGCCGCTGGCATCAATGAAGTCGTACAGCGTGCGCTGTTTCACTTCGTTGAGCTTGCCGATGGCTTCGACGCCACCCTGCTCTTTCAGCCACTCGAACACCAGGCCAGACAGGTACCAGGCCAATGTTGGCGGGGTGTTGTACATCGAGCCGTTATCGGCCGCGACCTTGTAGTTGAGCATGGTCGGGCACAGGGAACGGGCGTGCCCCAGCAGGTCTTCGCGAACGATGTTGACGACGATGCCGCTCGGGCCGATGTTTTTCTGGGCGCCGGCGTAGATCATGCCGAAACGCGAAACATCAATCGGGCGCGACAAGATGTCCGAAGACATGTCGGCGACCAGCGGAACGTCACCGGTTTCCGGGACCCAGTTGAATTCCAGGCCACCAATGGTTTCGTTCGGCGCGTAGTGAACGTAGGCCGCGTCTTTCGACAGCTTCCATTCGTTCTGGCCGGGAATCGCGAAATAGTCGTAAGGCTTGGCGGTGGCGGCAACATTGACGTGGCCGTAGCGCGACGCTTCTTCGATGGCTTTCTGCGACCAGATACCGGTGTCGATATAGTCGGCAGTGCCGCTTTCCGGCAACAGGTTCAGAGGGATCTGAGCAAACTGCTGGCTGGCGCCACCTTGCAGGAACAGCACTTTATAGTTCGAGGGGATATTCAGCAGATCACGCAGATCCTGCTCGGCCTTGTTAGCGATGGACACGAACTCATCACTGCGATGGCTCATTTCCATGACCGACAGACCCTTGCCGTGCCAATCAAGGAGTTCACCCTGGGCGCGCTGCAGGACAGCTTCGGGAAGTGCCGCAGGACCGGCACAGAAGTTATAGGCTCTCTTGCTCACATCCAATCTCGCTCTGATTTGGTGGTAATCACGCAATAAATCACAACATCAATCGACACAGGGTCTCTGCCGAAGCAGAAAACCTGTGGGAGCGAGCCTGCTCGCGAATGCATCACCGCGGTGCTTCAGAGGTACCGCGGCGCCTGCATCGCGAGCAGGCTCGCTCCCACATGGGATGTCCCTGGATATCGAAATTTTCCGTTCGGACAAACAACAAGGGGGCGAATTTTCATCCGCCCCCTGTTTGTCCGCTTACTCTTGCGGTTCTTCGTCAGCGGCAGCATCGAGTTGCTGGTCTTCAACAACGTCGTCGATCACGACTTCGCCGTCGAACACCGCACCCTCTTCGCCTTCCAGCTCTTCGCCTTCGACTTCCGACGGCTCCTGTACCCGCTCCAGACCGACCAGCGTTTCATCGCTGGCCAGTTTGATCAGGGTCACGCCCTGGGTATTACGACCCAGGCTGGAAACTTCGTCGACACGGGTACGAACCAACGTGCCCTGGTCGGAAATCAGCATGATCTCCTCGCCGTCGAGCACCTGGACCGCACCGACCAGACGGCCGTTACGGTCGTTGCTGACCATGGCGATAACGCCCTGGCCGCCACGCTTGTACTCAGGGAACTCGGTGATCGCCGTACGCTTGCCGAAACCACGCGCCGAAGCGGTGAGGATCTGGCTGCCTTCTTCCGGGATCAGCATGGAAATCAGCTTCTGGCCTTCCGGCAGACGCATGCCGCGGACACCGCGAGCGGTACGGCCCATGGCACGAACGTCGGTTTCCTTGAAGCGAGTGACCTTGCCGCCGTCGGAGAACAGCATGACTTCGCGCTCGCCATCGGTAATGGCGGCAGAGATCAGTACGTCACCTTCGTCCAGTTCCAGCGCGATCAGACCGACGCTGCGTTGACGGCTGAAGGATTCCAGCGGGGTCTTCTTCACAGTGCCTTTGGCGGTGGCCATGAAGATGAAGTGACCTTCGGTGTATTCCTCGACCGGCAGCATGGTGGTGATGTATTCATCACTGTCCAGCGGCAGCAGGTTGACCAGCGGACGACCACGGGCAGCGCGGGACGCTTCCGGGATTTCGTAGGTTTTCAGCCAGTACACCTTGCCCTTGCTGGAGAACAGCAGCAGCGTGGTGTGGCTGTTGGCGACCAGCAGGTGAGCGATGTAGTCCTCATCCTTGACGCCGGTCGCCGATTTGCCTTTACCGCCACGACGCTGGGCCTGGTACGCAGCCAATGGCTGGGTCTTGGCGTAGCCACCGTGGGAAATGGTCACGACGCGATCTTCTTCCGGGATCATGTCACCCAGGGTCAGGTCGAGACGGGCATCGAGAATTTCGGTGCGGCGCACGTCGCCGTATTCGGCGCGGATCACTTCCAGCTCTTCGCGGATCACTTCCATCAGGCGCGTGGCGCTGTTGAGGATGCGGATCAGCTCGCCGATCTGGTTGAGGATCTCTTGATACTCGGCCAGCAGTTTTTCGTGTTCCAGACCGGTCAGGCGATGCAGACGCAGTTCCAGAATGGCTTGCGCCTGTTCCGGCGAGAGGAAGTACTTGCCTTCACGCAGACCGTATTGCGGATCCAGGGTCTCCGGACGGCAAGAGTCGGCACCGGCACGCTCAACCATCGCCACCACGGCGGAGGATTCCCAAGGCGTGCTGATCAGCGCTTCCTTGGCTTCCGACGGCGTTGGCGAGGCCTTGATCAGCGCGATGACCGGGTCGATGTTCGACAGGGCAACCGCCTGGCCTTCCAGAATGTGGCCACGTTCGCGCGCTTTACGCAGCTCGAACACGGTGCGACGGGTAACGACTTCGCGACGGTGACGAACGAAGGCTTCCAGCAGGTCCTTGAGGTTCAGGATCCGCGGACGGCCGTCGATCAGCGCAACGATGTTGATACCGAATACCGCTTGCAGCTGGGTCTGGGCATAGAGGTTGTTGAGGATCACCTCAGGCACTTCGCCGCGACGCAGCTCGATCACAACGCGCATGCCGTCCTTGTCGGACTCGTCGCGCAGTTCGGTGATGCCTTCGAGCTTCTTCTCTTTAACCAGCTCGGCGATCTTCTCGATCAGACGGGCCTTGTTCAGCTGGTAAGGGAGTTCGGTGATGACGATCTGCTGACGGCCACCGACCTTGTCGATGTCTTCGATGATCGAGCGGGCGCGCATGTAAATGCGGCCGCGACCGGTGCGGTAGGCTTCGATGATACCGGCGCGACCGTTGATGATCGCAGCGGTCGGGAAGTCCGGGCCAGGGATGTATTGCATCAGCTCATCGATGGTCAACTCAGGGTTGTCGATGAGCGCCAGGCAACCGTCGATGACTTCACCGAGGTTGTGTGGCGGGATGTTGGTCGCCATGCCCACGGCGATACCGCTGGAGCCGTTGACCAGCAGGTTGGGAATACGGGTCGGCATGACCGCCGGGATCATTTCGGTGCCGTCGTAGTTCGGCACCCAGTCCACGGTTTCTTTATGCAGGTCAGCCAGCAGCTCGTGCGCCAGCTTGGTCATGCGCACTTCGGTGTATCGCATGGCCGCGGCGTTGTCGCCGTCCACCGAACCGAAGTTGCCCTGACCGTCTACCAGCAGGTAGCGCAGCGAGAATGGCTGCGCCATCCGAACGATGGTGTCGTACACCGCGGTATCACCGTGCGGGTGATACTTACCGATCACGTCACCGACAACACGGGCAGATTTCTTGTACGGCTTGTTGAAGTCGTTGCCCAGCTCGCTCATCGCGAACAGCACGCGCCGGTGCACGGGCTTCAAGCCATCGCGCGCATCCGGCAGTGCCCGCCCGACAATTACGCTCATTGCGTAGTCGAGGTAGGACTGCTTCAGCTCGTCTTCGATATTGACCGGGAGGATTTCTTTGGCCAGTTCGCCCATGAGAAGCTCGATTCCTTTTTCTGGTGAAACCTCGTCACATCCATATGGGACGAACGAAGCTCGCCGCTGCAGGCTGAGTGCCATGCACCGACTTACGACAAATCAACGAGTTATGCCATGGATTTGCGCAGTAAAGACAACCCCGTGGGACTGCCTCGGAAAACGCCGGATGTTATCACAAGAGCCGCCACGCACCTATCCCCCAGATGCGCATGGAGTGTAGTTAGTTGACTGATGGCAGGCTTGAAGGGGACGAGAGGGGCTTAGAGCTGCTGCGAATGCAGAATTTGGGGCTGAATTACAGATGTTTATTGACTTTCAGACCCTAATCGCCAGCAGGCTGGCTCCCACATTTGATCCGTGTCGATCACAAACCCTGTGGGAGCCAGCCTGCTGGCGATGGCGTCCTTTCGAACGCCACGGCCAATCAATGCAACCGCTTGCGGCACATCAACTGCGCCATTTTCGCGGTGTCCGGGCGTTCGACGATGCCTTTTTCCGTGACGATCGCGTCAATCAAATCTGCCGGGGTGACGTCGAACACCGGATTGAACGCATCGACATCCGCCCCGACCCGCTTGCCACCGACTTCCAGCAACTCGCGCCCATCTCGCTCTTCAATCGGAATGTCATCGCCGCTGGCCAGGTTCATGTCGATGGTCGAACTCGGCGCCACCACCATGAAGCGCACGCCGTGGTGCATGGCGTTGACCGCCAGCTGATAAGTGCCGATCTTGTTGGCCACGTCGCCATTGGCGGTGATCCGGTCGGCACCGACGATGACCCAGGTGATGCCTTTGGTCTTCATGATGTGAGCCGCAGCGGAGTCGGCATTGAGGGTCACAGGGATGCCCTCGTTGGCCAGCTCCCACGCCGTCAGTCGCGAACCTTGCAGCCAGGGACGGGTTTCGTCGGCATAAACGCGCTCAACCATGCCTTCGATGAACGCCCCGCGAATGACGCCCAGCGCCGTACCAAAACCACCGGTGGCCAGTGCGCCAGTGTTGCAGTGGGTCAGGATCGCCTGGGCGTTGCCCTGGTGCTTGCGGATCAGGTCCACACCCAGTTGCGCCATGGTCAGGTTGGCTTCGCGATCACTTTCATGAATGGCGATGGCTTCTGCCTCCAGCGCCGCGAGAGGGTCGGCATCGCCCTTGATACGATCAAGGCGGTCACGCATGCGACTCAGCGCCCAGAACAGGTTCACCGCCGTTGGACGGGAATCGGCCAGCAACGCGTAATCCTCTTCCCACGCGGCCTGCCAGTCACCGCCCTCGAGAATTCGGGCGCGGGCTGAAAGCACCATGGCATAGGCGGCACTGATACCAATCGCCGGCGCGCCGCGCACCACCATCGAACGAATAGCCTCGGCCACGCCAGCCGCGCTGGTGTAGGCAATCCAGGTTTCCTCGAACGGCAAAATACGCTGATCCAGCAGGTACAGGGCGCCATCACGCCAATCGATGGCCTTCACCTTCTCCGCAGCCAACAGTCGATCGCGCATCCTTCACCCCGCACTCATGAACAAAAGCCGCCGATTATAGCGATCCCCCCGCGAAGACGCTCGGGTATACTTCGCCATCCTTTACAAAAGCACTGGAACCGACCCTCGATGCCGAACACTGCCGCTGCGCTCGACCTGTTATTGCTGCCGACCTGGCTGGTACCCGTCGAACCCGCTGGCGTTGTCCTCAAAGAGCATGGCCTGGGCATCCGCGACGGGCGCATTGTGTTTATCGGCCCGCGGTCCGCCGCGCTGAAGCTTAACGCAACCGAAGTCCGCGAACTGCCGGGCATGCTGCTCAGCCCCGGCCTGATCAATACTCACGGGCACGCGGCGATGACACTGTTCCGCGGCCTGGCCGATGACCTGCCGCTGATGACCTGGCTGGAAAACCACATCTGGCCTGCCGAAGCCAAATGGGTCGATGAAGCTTTTGTACGCGATGGCACCGACATTGCCATCGCCGAACAGATAAAAGGTGGCATTACCTGCTTCTCTGACATGTATTTCTTCCCGAAGGTTGCCAGCGAACGTGTGCATAACAGCGGCATACGCGCGCAAATCGCGATTCCGATCCTCGATTTCCCGATCCCGGGGGCCGGCACGGCGGATGACGCCATTCGTCAGGGCGTCGAACTGTTCAACGATCTCAAGCACCACGAGCGCATCAAAGTCACCTTCGGCCCCCACGCGCCCTACACCTTGGGCGACGAAACCCTGGAGAAAATCCGGGTGATCGCCGAAGAACTGGACGCGCCGATTCACATGCACGTCCACGAAACTGCGTTCGAAGTACAGCAAGCCGTCGAGCAGCGTGGCGAGCGGCCGTTGGCCCGACTGGCACGCCTGGGCCTTCTGGGGCCGCGCTTCCAGGCCGTTCACATGACGCAGATCAGCGATGAAGACCTGGTGATGCTGGTAGAAAGCAACACCAATGTGATTCATTGCCCGGAGTCGAACCTGAAGCTGGCCAGCGGTTTCTGCCCGGTAGAACGTTTGTGGCAGGCGGGCGTCAATGTGGCTGTCGGCACCGACGGCGCGGCCAGCAACAACGACCTCGACCTGCTCGGCGAAACCCGCACCGCCGCGTTGCTGGCCAAAGCCGTTGCCGGTTCGGCCACCGCGCTGGACGCTCATCGCGCGCTGCGCATGGCCACGCTGAACGGCGCACGCGCCATGGGCATCGAGGCCGACGTCGGCTCGCTGGAAGTCGGCAAAGCGGCGGACATCGTCGCGTTCGACCTCTCGGGCCTGGCTCAGCAACCGGTCTACGACCCGGTTTCGCAGCTTATATATGCCACCGGTCGCGACTGCGTAAAACACCTGTGGGTGGGTGGCAAGCAATTGCTCGACGACCGTCGCCTGACCCGCCTGGATGAAGAACAGCTGTGCGCCACCGCCAAGGCCTGGGGCCAGCGCATCAGCGGCCACACCGAATTGTAAGCACCCCGGACTCACCGCCGGGGCAACAGGATTTTTCAAGTTTTAGAGGATGAACCATGAGTAACGTCGACTACGCCGAAATCGCCAAATTCGAAGCCCTGGCCCATCGCTGGTGGGACCGCGAAAGCGAGTTCAAACCGCTGCACGACATCAACCCGCTGCGGGTCAACTGGATTGACGAACGAGTCAATCTGGCGGGCAAGAAGGTTCTCGACATCGGTTGCGGCGGCGGCATCCTCAGCGAAGCCATGGCGCAACGCGGTGCGACCGTGATGGGTATCGACATGGGCGAAGCGCCACTGGCCGTCGCTCAACTGCACCAGCTTGAGTCGGGCGTGAACGTCGAATATCGGCAGATCACCGCCGAGGCCCTGGCAGAAGAAATGCCGGAACAGTTCGACGTGGTCACGTGCCTGGAAATGCTTGAGCACGTACCGGATCCCTCCTCGGTGATCCGCGCCTGCTTCAAAATGGTCAAGCCGGGCGGCCAGGTGTTCCTCTCCACGATCAACCGCAACCCGAAGGCGTACCTGTTCGCCATCGTCGGCGCCGAATACATCATGAAGCTGCTGCCGCGCGGCACGCATGACTTCAAGAAATTCATCCGCCCTTCCGAGCTGGGTGCCTGGAGCCGCATGGCGGGCCTGACCGTCAAGGACATCATCGGCTTGACGTACAACCCGCTGACCAAGCACTACAAACTGGCGGCCGACGTGGACGTCAACTACATGATCCAGACCCTGCGCGAGGAATAAGTCGATGCGAATCAGAGCAGTCCTTTTTGACATGGACGGCACGCTGCTCGACACCGCGCCGGACTTCATTGCGATCTGTCAGGCAATGCGCGCCGACCGGGGCTTGCCGCCGATGAACGACAAGCACATCCGCGACGAGATCTCCGGCGGCGCCAAGGCGATGGTCGCGGTGACGTTCAGCATGGACCCGGAATCGCCAGGCTTTGAAGAGCTGCGCCTGGAGTTCCTGGAGCGCTACCTCGTGGGCTGCGCGGTGCACAGCAAGCTGTTCGACGGCATGGGCGAGCTACTGGCCGACATCGAAAAAGCCAACCTGATCTGGGGCGTGGTCACCAACAAGCCTCTGCGGTTTGCCGAACCGATCATGCAGCAGCTCGGGCTGGCCGAGCGTTCGGCGCTGCTGATCTGCCCGGATCACGTGAAGAACAGCAAACCGGACCCGGAGCCGTTGATCCTCGCGTGCAAGATGCTCGACCTCGATCCGGCCAGCGTGCTGTTTGTCGGTGATGACCTGCGCGATATCGAATCAGGTCGTGACGCCGGCACCAAGACCGCCGCCGTGACCTTTGGCTACATTCACCCGGACGATAACCCACGGCATTGGGGTGCGGATGTGGTGGTCGATCATCCGCTGGAGTTGCGCAAGGTACTTGATAGCGCTCTGTGTAGTTGTTAAGCCGCTTTTGCAGGAGCACGGCTTCCTACAGGTTTGTGCATTACTCATGTGGGAGCGAGCCTGCTCGCGATAGCGGCGGCTCAGTCGCCATCGATGTTGCCTGCGATACCGCCATCGCGAGCAGGCTCGCTCCCACAGGGATAGCGCTTGTCCGGAAAAAATTTTGTTGAGGTTTTTTTATGTTTGATTATTCCGCCCGCCCTGAATTGCTCAAGGACCGGGTCATCCTGGTCACCGGCGCTGGTCGTGGTATCGGCGCCGCTGCCGCGAAAACCTACGCCGCCCACGGTGCCACCGTGCTGTTGCTGGGCAAGACCGAAGCCAACCTGACTCAGGTCTACGACGAAATCGAGGCCGCCGGTCATCCACAACCGGCGGTGATCCCGTTCAACCTGGAAACCGCCCTGCCCCATCAATACGATGAGTTGGCGGCGATGATCGAGACCGAATTCGGCCACCTCGACGGCTTGCTGCACAACGCCTCGATCATTGGTCCGCGCACGCCGATCGAACAGCTCTCCGGCGAGAACTTCATGCGTGTCATGCAAGTCAACGTCAACGCGATGTTCATGCTCACCAGTACCCTGTTGCCGCTGCTCAAACTGTCGCAGGACGCTTCGGTGGTGTTCACCTCCAGCAGCGTCGGCCGCAAGGGTCGTGCGTATTGGGGCGCTTATGGCGTCTCCAAGTTCGCCACCGAAGGCTTGATGCAAACCCTGGCCGACGAAGTCGACACCGTCGCACCGGTGCGCTCCAACAGCATCAACCCCGGCGCCACCCGCACCAGCATGCGCGCCCAGGCTTATCCCGGTGAAAATCCGCTGAACAACCCGACGCCCGAGGAGATCATGCCGGTCTACCTCTACCTGATGGGCCCGGACAGCACCGGCATCAACGGCCAGGCATTCAACGCGCAGTAACACCGTGCGTCGCTTTTGTGCCGTGGCGAATTACCGTCACGGCACTTAAAAAGCGTCGCAACCGCACCTGTTTTTAGTCAAATAAATGTCATGAAACGGGCCAGACAAAGCCAAAAACACTTTCAAGGCATTGATTTTCAACAGCTTTTATTCAAATGAACCGAATGGCATGACTTTCGCTCTATATCTGCTCAGACACGCCGAGTGAGTGAAAGCAGTCGGGCAGGCCTTCGAGTCGATAGGTTACTAATCTTCAGCAAAGCAGATTAGACTTGCGCCAAATGTCCTACGGGACTGATGGACCAGTATGACGCGCAGCCCAAAGCCGCTCTCACCCAGCCTGTAAGACAGCCTTACTGCTTAGGGGCGCACGCCATATGAAATCACCTTCCCAGACCAACGCAATTGACTTCGATAGCGCCAAATTGCAACGCCTGGGCTTTGGTCAGCAGCCCCCTCTTCTGGAGAGGCCGGTCAGCCTCGCGCAATTGCGCCAGCAACTGAGTTTGCAGTTGCAAACCAGTCTTGAGCCGCAACGCATTCTTGGGCTCTTCTACCGTGAAATTCAGCGTCTCGTACCGCTCGACGCCTTGAGCTACCAGCACAAGGCCAGCGACTTGCGCCTGGAATACGGCCAGCGCGGCCACCACTCGATCAGTTACACCCTCAGCCACGAAGGCGAGCAGCTGGGTGAACTGGTGTTCCGTCGCAATCAGCGTTTCAGCGAGCAGGAACTGGGCAACCTTGAGTCGCTGCTGTCCGCATTGCTGTACCCGATGCGCAATGCCCTGCTCTACCGCGCCGCCACCCAAAGCGCCCTGCGCGACCCGCTCACGGACACCGGCAACCGCATTGCCATGGACCAGACGCTGCAACGGGAAATCGACATGTCGCGTCGGCACCTGCAGCCCTTGTCGCTGTTGATGCTGGACATCGACCATTTCAAACAAATCAACGACACCCATGGCCACAGCGCTGGCGATGACGTGCTCAAGGGAGTCGCCGCCTCGATCAAAAGCCAGCTGCGCAACGTGGACATGGTGTTCCGCTTTGGTGGCGAGGAGTTTTTGATTCTGCTGTCCAACACCGGCCGGGAAGCCGCCGCCATGGTCGGCGAGCGCCTGCGACTCGCGGCGCAAGCCAAGGATTTTTCGGCTGATGGCAACCTGATCGAGCTGACCGTCAGCCTCGGCTGTTCGACCCTGCTGCCCGGCGAATCGGCCGAGAGCCTGCTGCGTCGGGCCGACAGCGCGCTTTATGTGGCCAAGCGCGAAGGACGTAACCGCTTGGCGATGGCGGGCTGACTCCCGCCAGCACGGGCTCGCGAAAGTAGCGGCCCGCATCGACAGGGATCAGCGGACAGCGCCGCGCAACTCTCCGACCATCCCTTGCAGCTTCGCCGGCTCCGCCGCTTCTACCGACACCGCCGGCCCCGCCACCAGAGTCACCCGCGACCACAATCGACGGAACAGGCCCTTGTCGGGATCGCGACTGAAGAAACTCCCCCACAGCCCCTGCAATGCCAATGGAATCACTGGCACCGGCGTCTCTTCGAGAATCCGCGTCAACCCGCCCTTGAACTCGTTGATCTCGCCATCGGCGGTCAATTTGCCTTCAGGGAAGATGCACACCAGCTCACCATCCTTCAGATATTGAGCAATACGCGTGAAGGCCCTTTCGTAAATCTGAATGTCTTCCTGACGTCCCGCGATCGGGATCGTCCCGGCCGTGCGGAAGATAAAGTTCAGCACCGGCAGGTTGTAGATCTTGTAATACATCACAAAGCGAATCGGCCGACGCACCGCGCCGCCAATCAGCAGCGCATCGACGAAAGACACGTGGTTGCACACCAGCAACGCCGCGCCTTCATCCGGAATCAGCTCCAGATTGCGATGCTCTACGCGGTACATGGAATGGCTGAGCAGCCAGATCATGAAACGCATGCTGAACTCGGGGACGATCTTGAAGATGTAGGCGTTGACGCCGATGTTCAGCAGCGACACCACCAGGAACAGGTGCGGGATCGACAACTTGGCCAGGCTCAGCAACACGATCGAGACAATCGCCGAGACCACCATGAACAGCGCGTTGAGAATATTGTTGGCGGCAATCACCCGTGCACGCTCGTTCTCCGGGGTGCGCGACTGGATCAGCGCGTACAGCGGCACGATGTAGAAACCACCGAAAACCCCAAGACCGAGAATGTCGATCAATACCAGCCAAGTGTGGCCAAAGCCGAGGATTTCGATCCAGCCATGGCCGTCGACACTCTCGGGAATTCCGCCGGAATGCCACCAAAGCAGCAATCCGAATACCGTCAGGCCAAACGAGCCGAACGGCACCAGACCGATCTCGACTTTGCGTCCGGACAGTCTTTCGCAGAGCAGCGAGCCGAGTGCGATCCCCACCGAAAACACGGTCAGAATCAGCGTCACCACGGTTTCGTCGCCGTGCATCCATTCCTTGGCGTACGCCGGGATTTGCGTCAGGTAAATCGCCCCGACAAACCAGAACCACGAGTTGCCGACAATCGAGCGCGACACCGCCGGCGTTTGCCCCAGTCCCAGTTTCAAGGTGGCCCAGGATTGACTGAAGATGTTCCAGTTCAGACGCATTTCCGGCGATGAGGCCGCCGCCCGCGGAATGCTGCGACTGGCCAGATAACCGAGCACGGCAATGCCGATGATCGCCGTGGACACGATGGGCGCGTAATGCGCGGAGGACATCATGATCCCGGCGCCGATGGTCCCGGCGAGGATGGCCAGGAAGGTGCCCATTTCCACCAGACCGTTGCCGCCCACCAGCTCTTCTTCATGCAAGGCCTGGGGCAGGATCGAGTATTTCACCGGCCCGAACAGCGCCGAGTGCGTGCCCATGGCGAACAGCGCCAGCAGCATCAGCGACAGATGATCGAAAACAAACCCCACCGCGCCGACCGCCATGATGGCGATTTCCCCGAGCTTGATCAGACGGATCAGCGCGTCCTTGGCGAACTTCTCGCCAAACTGCCCGGCCAACGCCGAAAACAGAAAGAACGGCAGGATGAACAGCAGCGCACACAAATTGACCCAGATCGAGCGATCCCCCTCGATGGTCAATTTGTACAGAATGGCGAGGATCAACGATTGCTTGAAGACGTTGTCGTTGAACGCCCCGAGGGACTGGGTCACGAAAAACGGCAGGAAGCGCCGGGTGCGAAGCAAGGTGAACTGTGAGGGGTGACTCATCTTCCGTGTGCCCTGATGTTGTTAGAGAGTGGCGTGGATACTGTGATTGGAATGCCGCACGCCGATCCAGGCCACACATTACCCGGTTATTTGTTTAAACCTGCAATGCACGGCGAGACAAACAACTCACCCCGCCACGCGCCTTGTACCGTGCGTTTGGCAACGATCAGCCACATCATCGCCAGCAACGCCACCAGCACACAGCCAAAGGCATTGAAAAACGCCAGGTTCAACGTGCTTCCCAGTTTCAACGTTGCCAGAGAATAGACGCCCAGCGGAAAGGTGAAACCCCACCAGCCGAGGTTGAACGGGATCCCGGCGCGCAGGTAACGCCCGGTGATCAGCAGCGCAATCAGCATCCACCACAAACCGAAGCCCCACAGCGTGATCCCCGCTACCAGCCCCAGCCCCGCCGCGATTTCACCCAGGCCGGCAAACCCGTTGGCGGCGAAGATGGCCGGCGCGTCGGCGCCCAGCAGCAACATGCCCAGTGCCCCGGTGCCAATCGGGCCGAGCGCCAGCCAGCTCGACGCGGCCATGTTTTCGTGAGGCAGTTTGTGCAGCGCCATGCGCAGCATGAGAATGGTCAGAATGCTGAACGCCACCGGCAGGGAAAATGCCCAGAGCACGTAGCTGGTCACCAACACCACCAGTTGCCCATGGGCCTCGGCCAAATGCGGCGCCAGCAACCCGCCACTGGCGGCCGCCACTTCCGCCGCCACCACTGGCAGCAGCCAAACGGCAGTCATCTGATCGATGCTGTGCTCCTGGCGGGTGAACATCATGTAGGGAATCAGCACACCGCAGGCCAGCGACATCGCCACGTCCAGCCACCACAGCAGCGCGGCCACATGGACGACACCTTCGCCCCAGCGCGACAGGCCAAACAGCAGGAAGCCATTGATGATGGTCGCCAACCCCATGGGAATCGTGCCGAAAAACATCGAGACCGTGGAGTGCCCGAAAATCCGCCGGGCCTCATCGAAGAACAGCACCCAGCGCGCCGCGTACAGCGCCGTGAACAAGATGAACAGACCGATATTGAACAGCCAAAGGGCTTCGGCGATCGCATGCAGACCCGGCGTCGCGCCAGGCAACTGGGCCAAGGCCAGCGCCAGAACGCCCGTGCCCATGGTCGCGGCGAACCAGTTCGGGGTGAACTGGCGGATGACCTCGCGCGGGTGCTGCAAATGACTGAAAGGTTTGTAAACGGGGGTGGCGTTGGGGCATGTCATAGCGAACTCCTGTCCTCTGTTGAGGTGGAGTTCAGGGTAGGTCCAAATCGAATATCTATATAACGGGTAATATCTCTAACTGTTATCTATTTTGTAGATATAGCATCAAACGCTGCCTTCCGATTCGATCACCAATATCCTCGCCACCCCCTGCGGATGCGCCACATGCTCGGTGCCCACCGAGGCGTAAAAGATATCGCCGACAGCCAACATCACCGCTTTCTCCTGGCCTGCTTCGCGATAGCGCATTTGCACCTGGCCATCGAGCACAACGAACACCTCCTCGCCATCATTCACATGCCACTTGTATGGCTGATCGGTCCAGTGCAGACGCGTGGTGATGCCGTTCATGTTGGCGATGTCCAGCGCTCCCCAGGCACGGTCAGCGGTGAAGGATTGGCTGCGAATGATCTTCATGGGCGGTCCGTCGAAAGAAATGGCGGTGCCAAGGCTAACCCAAACCGGCGAACAGCTGCGCCAGCCAATCGATAAATACCCGAACCCGGTTACTCAGGTGCCGGTTCGGCGGATACAACACGTGAAACGGATACCGGGGCGGGCGCCAGTCCTGAAGAATCGGCACCAGCTCGCCACGCTCGATGTGCGGTTGCACGGTGTAAGTGAACGTGTGGATCACCCCAAGACCCGCCAGCCCTGAGGCCAGATGGGCATTGCTCTCGTTGACACTGAAAGCTCCCTGCCCCCGAATCTCGAACTTTTCACCGTTGCGCTCGAATCGCGCCGGCATTACCCGCCCGGTACGCGCCGAGTGATAACTGACGATGCGATGATTTTTCTCAAGGTCTCGCGGGTCCATCGGAAAGCCAAAACGTTCGAGATAGCCGGGGGTGGCGCAAGTGGTCCATGACGACAGGCCCAGGGGTCGCGCAGCCATGGAGAGTTCGGTCAATGGCCCGCCGCGAATCACGCAATCGACGTTTTCGCTGATCAGGTCCACGGGCCGATCGCTGACACCCAACTCGACCTGGATGTCCGGGTATCGGGCATAGAAATCCGGCAATGCGGGGATGATCAGGATCGTCGCCACCGAGCCGCCGACATCGACGCGAATCCTGCCGCGCGGGTGGCCCTGGGCACTGGCGAAACTGTTGTCCAGATCGTCCAGCTCCACCATCAACTGCAAGGCGCGCTCGTAGTAAGCCATGCCATCCGCAGTCACCGTCAACCGGCGCGTGGTGCGCTGTAACAGCCGCGCACCGAGATGTTCTTCAAGCTCGGCCACCAGTTTGCTGACCGAGGTTTTTGGCATGTTCAGCGAGTCGGCGGCCCTGGTAAACGAACCGGCCTGCACGACGCGGGAGAAAACACGCATGGCCAACAGTTGATTCATGACAGACATCTCAAGGGACGAGCCTTGAGTATTGTCCACAACCATGTACAAACAAACCAGATTCAGGCGATTTTTCCGATGAATCCTCCGGCATAGAGTTTGTTCAACGGCGCACGACGGTGCCAGGAACTTCCTTAACGACTCAGCGGAGATTCACCTCATGAGCAACACACTCACAGGCAAGGTTGCACTGATCACAGGCGGCACCACCGGCATCGGCCTGGCATCGGCTCAAGCATTCGTCGACCAAGGCGCCACGGTGTTCATCACCGGCCGCCGCCAGGCCGAACTGGATGCCGCGGTCAGCAGCATTGGTCACAACGTCACCGGGATTCAGGGCGACGTCGCGAACCTTGCCGACCTGGACCGCATCTTCGACGTGATCAGGACCAAGGCCGGTACTCTGGACATCGTCTTTGCCAATGCGGGCGGTGGCGACATGTTGCCCCTCGGCGCGATTACCGAGGAACACTTCGACCGGATTTTCGGCGTCAACGTCAAAGGCCTGCTGTTCACCGTGCAGAAATCATTGCCGCTGCTCAAGGACGGCGGTTCGGTGATTCTCACCGCGTCCACGACCGCCACCAAAGGTACGGAAAACTTCAGCGTCTACAGCGCCAGCAAAGCGGCGGTGCGCAACTTTGCCCGCTCCTGGTTGCTGGATTTGAAAGCCCGCAGGATTCGCGTCAATGTCATCAGCCCCGGCCCGATTCACACGCCCGGCCTGACTGAACTTGCGCCAGCAGACCAGCAGCAGGGGTTGCTGGACTACCTCGCCAGCCAAGTGCCGATTGGCCGTCTTGGAACGCCATCGGAGGTGGGCAAAGCCGCGGTGTTCCTCGCCTCGGATAACAGCAGCTTCATCAATGGGATCGAGTTGTTCGTCGATGGCGGATTTGCACAGATTTGATCGCTGCACACAAAAACGCGGCGCCTTGAACGGCGCCGCGTTTTTTTATGGATGACCGGTCGCGCGGCACACTTCGGCAGACCGCGGCCGCATCAACGCCAGCAACGCACCGACCGACAGGACAATCAGCACGGCACCATAACCATCGGTGGTCGCCACCAGGCCAAACGTGCGCGTCAGGTTCCCCGCCAGCAACGACGGCAAGCAGAACGCCAGGTAACTGAGCACGTAATACGCCGACATCAACCCGGCCCGCTCATGGGGCTGCGCCAGCGGAACCAGACTGCGCACCGCGCCGAGGAAACCGGCGCCGAATCCGCAACCGGCCACCAGCGTGCCGAGGAAAAACAATGGCAGGCTGGCGCTGTGCACGCCCAGCAACAGCAACACGAGGCCGATGGGCAGTAACGTGCCGCCCAGCAACAGCCCCTTGGCGGCAGGCCGGTTGCGCAGGGTGAAGATCATCAGCGCGCCGGTCAGCGTCAATGCGGCGACTGCCGCTCCCCCCATCAGGTTCGAGGTGGAACCGGTGGCCGTGCGCAGCAACGAAGGGCCGAGCGAGGCATAAAAACCGCCGAGTGCCCAGGTCGCGATATTCAGCGGCAACACTCGCCACAAGGTCGAGCGAGCCTGGGTCGGCACATGCAGGGTCGGACGCAACGAGGCCCATGCCCCCGGTTGCGAACTGACGCTTTCCGGCAGGCGCCAGACATACAGCGCCTGCATCACAAACAGCGCGAACAACACCCAATAAGTGAGCTGCAGCGGCAGCGGCGCAAACTCGGCCAGCAAGCCGCACCCCACGGCGCCAACCGCCATGCCGAGCAGCGGCGCGACACTGTTGATCAGCGGCCCCTGCTGGCGATCGGTGTCCAGCAGCGCGGCGCTCAATACGGCGGTGGCCATCCCGGTCGCGAATCCCTGAAGCACCCGCGCGCCGATCAACCACGCCACACTGTCGGCATTGATAAACAGCAGCATCGCCAGCAGGTTCAGCAGGACGGAGCTGAAAATGACCGGCTTGCGTCCTAGGTAGTCCGAGAGTGAACCGACCGTCAGCAGCGCCACCAGCAGACTGATGGCGTAGATGCCGAAAATCACGGTCAAGGTTGCTGCCGAGAAATGCAGCTGCTCCTGATACAAGTGATACAACGGTGTCGGCGCCGTGGAAGCGGCGAGAAAACTCAGTAAAGTGATCGCCAGAAACCACAGGGTTGAACGGCTGGAAACAGAACTCGACATGCGCACACTCCGCAAAAGCTAACTTTTTGCTTTTGCGGAGTGTGCTACTCGTCTGCGCTTAAAGCAAATTCTTTGTGTTAAGGTCCGCTCCATGGCTATTAAAGAAGGTTTACGCCCCGGCGGCCGCAGCGCCCGGGTGCAAGAGTCGATTCATTCGGCAGTCCGTGCGCTCCTCGAAGAACAGGACCGCTCCACCGTGACCGTCCCGCAAATCGCGGCTCGCGCGGGGGTTACGCCGTCGACCATCTATCGGCGCTGGGGCGATCTGTCGGCGCTGCTGGCGGATGTCGCCCTGGCGCGCATGCAACCCGACAGCGAGCCTGCCAACACCGGCAGCCTGCGCGGGGATGTGCAGGCCTGGGCCGAGCAGTATCTGGACGAGATGAGCTCCGAACCTGGCCGCAACATGCTGCGCGATGTGCAATCGAGCCCGACGCCGGGCCTGTGTGTGACGATCATTGGCGGGCAGTTGCAGATGATTCTGGATCGTTATCCGGATCAGCCGAAACCGAGTGTTGATCGGCTGATCAATCTGATGGCGGCGCCTACTGTGTTTCGCATTCTGTTTTCGCCGGCGCCGCTCGAGGTTGAGGAGTTGCATCGGTTGATCGAGATTGCGTTCAGTCAGTGATGACGCCTTCGCGGGCAAGCCTCGCTCCCACAGGTTTGTGCTGACCGCATGATTTGGATACGACACAGAACCTGTGGGAGCGTGGCTTGCCCGCGAAAAGGCCAGCACAAGCACCTAAAATCTGACTGACGCTCCACCCTGCGACACCCCGCCACTCCACGACCTTGGTCGACACTGACTAACGCGGACGGTCGTGCGAGACTGTCTGTTCGGGCTGTCGTCCCGTGTGTCTTTTGTCTGGAGTTTCCATGTCGCTGTCCAGCGGGCTGATCGCCGCCGTCGCCCTGGCCTATATGGCCATCATGTTCGCCATCGCCTTCTACGGTGACCGTCGCAGCGCGCCGCTGCCGCCGCGAGTGCGCGCCTGGGTGTACAGCCTGTCGCTGGCGGTCTATTGCACCAGTTGGACGTTCTTCGGCGCCGTCGGCCAGGCCGCCGAACAACTCTGGTCGTTCCTGCCGATCTACCTTGGGCCTATCCTGCTGCTGGTCTGCGCGCCGTGGGTCCTGCAAAAAATGGTGATGATCAGCAAGCAGGAGAACATCACCTCCATTGCCGACTTCATCGCCGCCCGATACGGCAAATCCCAGTCACTGGCGATTGTCGTGGCGCTGATCTGCCTGGTCGGCGTACTGCCCTACATTGCGCTGCAACTCAAAGGCATCGTGCTCGGGGTGAACCTGTTGATCGGTGCCGGTGCCGACGCCATGGGCACCCGCGCCCAGGACACGGCGCTGATTGTGTCGCTGGTGCTGGCGCTGTTTACCATCGTCTTCGGTACGCGCAACCTCGACGCCACCGAACACCACCGCGGCATGGTGCTGGCGATTGCGTTCGAGTCCCTGGTCAAGCTGTTCGCGTTTCTCGCGGTGGGTGCGTTCGTGACCTACGGCTTGTACGACGGTTTCGACGACCTCTTCGACCAGGCCATGCTCGCCCCGCGCCTTGAAGCCTACTGGAAGGAAACCATCAACTGGCCATCGATGGTGGTGCAGACCGGCGTGGCGATGATGGCGATCATCTGCCTGCCCCGGCAGTTCCACGTGACCGTGGTGGAAAACATCGACCCGCAGGATTTGCGCCTGGCCAAGTGGGTGTTCCCGGCGTACCTCGCGTTGGCGGCATTGTTTGTCGTGCCGATCGCATTGGCCGGCCAGATGCTGCTGCCAAGTTCAGTGTTGCCGGATTCCTTTGTGATCAGCCTGCCTCTGGCCCAGGCCCATCCCGCACTGGCGATGCTGGCCTTTATCGGCGGTGCTTCGGCGGCGACCGGCATGGTGATTGTTGCCAGCGTGGCGCTGTCGACCATGGTCTCCAATGACATGCTGCTGCCGTGGCTGCTGCGCCGCAACAACGCCGAGCGGCCGTTCGAAGTGTTCCGCCAGTGGATGCTCTCGGTGCGCCGCGTCAGCATCGTGGTGATTTTGCTGCTGGCGTACGTCAGCTATCGACTGCTGGGCTCGACCGCGAGCCTGGCGACCATCGGCCAGATCGCCTTTGCCGCCGTGACCCAACTGGCCCCGGCCATGCTTGGCGCGCTGTACTGGAAACAGGCCAACCGCCGTGGCGTGTTCGCCGGCCTCGCCGCCGGTACGTTCCTGTGGTTTTACACGCTGATTCTGCCGATTGCCGCGCACAGCCTCGGCGTGTCGCTGAGCACGTTCCCCGGGCTGGCGTGGTTGCACAGCAATCCGCTGAACCTGCCGCTCACTCCGCTGACCCAAGGCGTGGTGTTGTCGCTGGCGGCCAACTTCACGCTGTTTGCCTGGGTGTCGGTGCTGTCACGTACAAGGGTTTCGGAGCACTGGCAGGCCGGGCGTTTCATCGGCCAGGAAATCAGTGCCCGCCCCAGCGCGCGTTCAATGCTGGCGGTGCAAATCGAAGATCTGCTGCAACTCGCGGCACGGTTTGTCGGTGAAGAACGCGCCCGTCAGAGTTTTATCCGTTTCGCCTACCGCCAGGGCAAAGGCTTCAACCCGAACCAGAACGCCGACAGCGAGTGGATCGCCCATACCGAACGTTTGCTGGCCGGTGTACTGGGTGCTTCTTCGACGCGGGCGGTGGTAAAAGCCGCCATCGAAGGTCGGGAAATGCAACTTGAGGACGTCGTGCGCATCGCCGACGAAGCCTCGGAAGTGCTGCAATTCAACCGCGCCTTGTTGCAAGGCGCGATCGAGAACATCACCCAGGGCATCAGCGTGGTCGACCAGTCGCTGCGACTGGTGGCGTGGAACCGGCGTTATCTGGAACTGTTCAATTACCCGGATGGCTTGATCAGCGTCGGTCGGCCGATTGCCGACATCATTCGCTACAACGCCGAGCGTGGTCTGTGCGGGCCGGGTGAAGCTGAAGTGCACGTCGCACGCCGATTGCACTGGATGCGTCAGGGCCGTGCCCACACCTCTGAAAGACTTTTCCCCAATGGCCGTGTGATCGAGCTGATCGGCAACCCGATGCCGGGCGGCGGTTTCGTCATGAGCTTCACCGACATCACCGCGTTCCGCGAGGCCGAGCAGGCGCTGACCGAAGCCAACGAAGGCCTGGAGCGACGGGTCACCGAGCGCACCCACGAGCTGTCGCAACTCAACGTGGCCCTGACCGAAGCCAAGGGCACCGCCGAGTCGGCCAACCAGTCGAAGACCCGCTTTCTCGCAGCGGTCAGCCACGACCTGATGCAACCGCTGAACGCCGCCCGACTGTTTTCTGCAGCCCTGTCCCATCAGGACGATGGCTTGTCCAGCGAAGCGCAGAAACTGGTTCATCACCTGGATTCATCACTGCGCTCGGCCGAAGACCTGATCAGCGATTTGCTGGACATTTCCCGCCTGGAAAACGGCAAGATCAACCCGGAGCCGAAACCGTTCGTGCTCAATGAGCTGTTCGATATTCTTGGCGCGGAATTCAAGGCGCTGGCCCGGGACCAGGGGCTCAAATTCCGCGTTCGCGGCAGTACGCTGCGGGTCGACAGTGACATCAAACTGTTGCGGCGGATCTTGCAGAACTTCCTGACCAACGCCTTTCGCTACGCCAAGGGGCCAGTGCTTTTAGGGGTTCGCCGGCACAAGGGTGAACTGTGCCTGGAGGTCTGGGACCGTGGTCCGGGGATCCCGGAAGACAAACTGAAAGTGATTTTCGAGGAGTTCAAACGCCTCGACAGCCACCAGACCCGTGCCGAGAAAGGCCTGGGCTTGGGCCTGGCGATTGCTGACGGGCTGTGTCGCGTTCTGGGCCACACCTTGCAAGTGCGTTCCTGGCCGGGGCGCGGCAGCGTGTTCAGCGTCAGCGTGCCGTTGGCTCAGGCGCAAATCGCGGCGCCGGCCAACGTCACCGAACTTAACGGCAAACTCCTGAGCGGTGCGCAGGTGCTGTGCATCGACAACGAGGACAGCATCCTTATAGGCATGAACAGTTTGCTGACCCGCTGGGGTTGTCAGGTCTGGACAGCGCGCAATCGTGACGAATGCGCGGCGTTGCTCAGCGATGGCGTACGTCCGCAATTGGCGCTGGTGGATTATCACCTGGACGATGGCGAGACCGGGACCGAGTTGATGGCGTGGCTGCGCACCCGTTTGGGCGAGCCGGTGCCCGGCGTGGTGATCAGCGCTGATGGGCACCCCGAGACAGTGGCGCAGGTGCATGCAGCGGGGTTGGATTACCTGGCCAAACCGGTGAAACCGGCGGCGTTGCGGGCGTTGTTGAGTCGGCATTTGCCGTTGTAGATCGGCAGGTTTTTAGTGATGTGGTGTTTTGACGGACGCCATCGCCGGCAAGCCGGCTCCTACAGTCTAGAACTCGGTCGAATGTAGGAGCTGGCTTGCCGGCGATGCTTTTGAGGTTACTCGGGCAACTCGACCAGGCCATCGACATCCGTCATCGCCCGCTCCAACAGGTCCGCCGGCAGACTCTTGCTGGCCCGCGCGCCGAGCAACTTGAGCTGTTCGCTGCGGCTGACCAGGTTGCCACGGCCTTCCGTCAGCTTGTTGCGCGCTGAGCTGTAGGCCTTGTCCAGTTGCTGCAAGCGATTGCCTACTTCATCCAGGTCCTGAATGAACAACACGAACTTGTCGTACAGCCACCCTGCCCGCTCGGCAATTTCACGGGCGTTCTGACTCTGCCGCTCCTGCTTCCACAGGCTGTCGATGACACGCAGGGTGGCCAGTAACGTGGTCGGGCTGACGATCACGATGTTGCGGTCGAACGCTTCCTGAAACAGCGTTGGCTCCGCCTGTAACGCCGCGGAAAACGCCGCTTCGATGGGCACGAACAGCAAGACGAAATCCAGGCTGTGCAAGCCGTCGAGCCGTTTGTAATCCTTGCCGGCCAGACCTTTGACGTGGTTGCGCAGCGACAGCACGTGCTGCTTGATGGCGATCTGGCCGATGGCATCGTCTTCGGCCGCCACGTATTGCTGATAGGCCGTCAGGCTGACCTTGGAGTCGACCACCACCTGTTTGTCGCCCGGCAGATAAATGATCACGTCCGGCTGGAACCGCTCGCCATCCGGGCCCTTGAGATTGACCTGGGTCTGATACTCGCGGCCCTTCTCCAGACCGGCGTGCTCAAGCACCCGCTCGAGAATCAGCTCACCCCAGTTACCCTGGGTCTTCTGCCCTTTCAAGGCGCGGGTCAGGTTGGTCGCTTCGTCGCTCAGGCGCAGGTTCAGCTGTTGCAGACGCTCCAGCTCCTTGGCCAGCGAAAAGCGTTCGCGCGCCTCGGCCTGATAGCTTTCCTCGACGCGTTTTTCAAACGACTGGATGCGCTCTTTCAACGGATCGAGCAACTGCCCCAAACGCTGCTGACTGGTTTCGGCGAAGCGCTGCTCGCGCTCGTCGAAGATCTTGCCGGCCAGCTCGGCGAACTGGGCACGCAGCTCGTCCCGCGAGCCTTGCAGGTCACTGAGACGCTGCTGATGGCTTTCCTGTTGCTCACGCAGCTCGGCATTCAGCGAGGCGGCTTGAGCGTCCAGGCGGCGCAACTCAACGTCTTTGCCGGCGCGCTCAATGTTCCAGGCATGAGCGGCGTCGCGGGCGTCATCACGTTCGATCTGCAGCAGTTCGACTTCACGGCGCAAGGCGGCGAGGTCTGCCTGCTTGGTGGCGTTGGCCTGCCCCAGGTCAGCGATTTCGTCGCGAGCAGCTTCGAGCTGGGCATTCAGCCCGTCCTGTGCCAGGTTGGCCATGGCCAGACGCTCTTCCAGCAATGCAACCTCTGACTGCGAGGTGCTCGCACGGCGCTGAAGTTGCCAGGCCAATGCCAGCAACGGCAGTGCAGCACCCGCCAGACCGAGCAATATGCTGGTCAAGTCCATCGCCATAGCCAATCCTGCCCGTTCGATAAAGCTTGAAGGTTAACCAAGGTGTCAGGTCTTGGACAGCTCAGTCTTCGATCAGACCGAGTTCCTGTTGAGCGCGCCGATCCCCGGCCCGCGCGGCCTGACGCAAGAGGTCCTGGCCGATACGGCGGTCCCGGGCATTCCCGCACTCGCGGCACATCAACTGACCGAGACGGCTCTGCGCGGCCACCACGCCTTCACGCGCCGGCTGCTTGAGCAAACGCCCGGCGAAATGTTTGACGTTGTGGTTTTCGCCCAGGCGCGGGCTGTCCAGCAGCCATTCGGCCACACGCATCGAAAAGCGCTTGGGTGGGGTGACGCTGGTAGGTGTCGAGGTTGCGGGAGCTGGTACTGAGCGAAACTTCATAAAGCACTGTGGGGCAGATCGGAAGGCGCGCCACTCTACTCTTTTTTTCTTACAGGTAAAGCCTAAAAAAACCCGGCACGCCCGTCCTAGAGCAAGCGCTCGGGACAATCCACAGAAGCTGTGGATAACTCAGTGGACAACCGCCCTTGAACTCTCGCAAAGCCCTGTGGAATGGGGCTCGCAGTCAAACTGACGATTTTTTCACCAGTAAAAAAAACCGATGTTTTTCATTGACTTAAATTTTGGTTACAGGCACCCACTACGTTTGAAGGGCAGATGACAGTGGGGTGACAGTCCGCGCAACTTATGTGCACAAGTACCTTCGAGGCAGTTATATCCATGCGCTTTTTCGGCGCATTTTCTCACCTGGCTTGGGGATAAACCCTGGCGAACCCATGATCCAGACCGGTTTCGAACCGACGAACGTCGACGACCGATGGTCGGAATCTGTGCCATTACGGGGCGAAACCGGCGCTATCTGGCTGTGGGTAAGCGCCAGTCCGCACACGAATGGCGGCATCCGGGAGATGTTTTTGACTAACACACTTCCTTTCTGCAATTCAATCCGTTAGTATCCGCGGCGTTAGTACCAAGCTGAAAGTCAATTCTGGTCGAACAAATCCTCCCGGTCAGCCTTCCCAAAGGAAGCCTCAACCGAACAAGCGGGATCGACCACCTCGATGGTTTCCAGGTAAACCTTGCGCCAACACAGCCTTTGAATCGAAAGCAAAGGGTGTTGCGAAGCTCACTTACTCTGACCGAACCAGCCTGCAAATTGATCAGGATCTTCACCCCGGGCCCAGAACCTTTGCCCTTGATGTGTTGCCTGCCCTCCTAAGTACCTACCTGCCAGCCCAAGCGCGCCAACTTAATCAGCGCTTCAAACTGGCTGCTTTGTTCCAGTCGGGTTCTTCGTTCGACCAATGGTGGTCGTCGTCACTGGAACGTTTTAATTTTGCACGGTTCTTATCCGTGTCGCTTGTAGGAACACCCATTAATGACTACTCAAATCCACACCCAGGATGCCATTCGCACCCTAACCAACGCTTTTGCACCAATGAACTGCCTGATCATGGCCGCTCGCAAAGGCTGCTTCAGTTTCACTCTGGTCAACGAACACGGCATCGCTCGTCACAGCGAACGCCTGTACCCCGATCAATACTCCAGCGCCGAGCCGCTGCAGGCCGTGATCGAGCGTACCCGTCAGGCACTGGTTGCCTGAGACGCCAGAAACGCTGAAAACCTCAAAAGCCTCGCCTTGAAAAGCGGGGCTTTTTATTGCCTGTTGTTTCGTGTGCGGCCGTTTCTGGGCGTTTGGGACTGGGCTAGGTGTACATATCCGATTCTTCGGTAACGGCGACTATTGGTTTCGCTCTTACAGCGAGTCACTTTGGAAAAGCCCCAAAGTAACCAAAGGGCTCTTGCCCCTTTCGTTCGGTGCCTCGCCTAGGCTCGGCATGCCCTCGCTCCGGCCCTGCTCCGTGGGCCCGCCGCCATCGGCCATCCATGGCCGGGGGCGGCTAACCCGGCATCCATGCCGGGTTGCCCACTGCGCAGAACCTCCACTCGGCCTCTCGAGGGGGCGCTCAGATCAAAAGCGGAAGGCGAGCTAACGCTCGGCCTGATGAGTGGTGGAAATCAAAAGCGTATGGGATTCCCTGTAGGAGCCGGCTTGCCGGCGAAAATCGTCTGGACAACGCGTTCATTCAGACAGCCCGCGTTATCGTTGACGTCCATCGCCAGCAAGCTGGCTCCTACAAGGGAAATGCAGATGTGTTTGGATAAATACGATCAACTGTAGGAGCCGGCTTGCTGGCGATAGCGGTGGGTCAGTCAACGCATTTATCGCCTGAAAGGACGCCATCGCCAGCAAGCCGGCTCCTACAGGGGAGCGGTATACATATCCGGAATGAGTGAACGCATCAGAGAAGGACAACGCGGACATCTAAAGAACCAGGTCGGCTTTCAGGCCGCCTCGGCGGCTGTGGCGGTAGTCGCCCCCTCGAGAGGCCGAGTGGAGGTTCTGCGCAGTGGGCAACCCGGCATGGATGCCGGGTTAGCCGCGCACGGCCAGGGATGGCCGATCGCGGCGGGCCCACGGAGCAGGACCGGAGCGAGGGCATGGCGAGCATTAGCGAGCCACCGAACGAAAGGGGCAAGAGCGCTTTGGTTACTTTCGCGCTTTTCGAAAGTGACTCGCTGTAAAAGCGAAACCAATAGCAGCCGTTACCCCAAGAATGGATATGCACCCAAACAAAAGAACACCCGCCCCCCCCCTAAAAAACGGGTCTTTTTATTGCCCGATATTTCCCTTTTCGCAGCCGCCGCGTAAGCACTAACCGATATAACAGTTATAACTGTCCGCCAGAAATATTTTAAAAACAGACCTTTACAGCGCGAATATGACACTACACTTCAACTCAAGCGGCTTGAACCGCTTACGGCGAGCCTGAGTCGATCCACCCGCTGCCAACGCTAAGTTCAGGACTCGCCGACCACTTCTTGTTCGAGGGTTTTATGGGTATCGCTGCCAGCGAACTGTGCCGTTATGTGATCCGTCCGACACTGATCTACCTGGGACGCCATAGCGCGACCGCCGAATCCCTGCTGCTGGGCATCGCCGCCAGTCAGTCAGCCCTTGGTTCCGCCCTGCATGACCGCCGTGGACACGGCTTGTACCGAATCGCCGAACCCCGCCACCAGGCACTCTGGGACCATTACCTGGCACTTGATCCGGAACGCGCGAGCCTGGTGCGCGGACTGGCCAGCCAGCATGCGTTCCTCAGCGGCCCACACCTCGAATTGACCGTAAACCTGCGTTACGCCACAGCCATCGCCTGGCTGCTGGTCGAAGAACAGAACACCCCCCTCCCCGAAGCAGACGACTTGCTGGGAATGGCCCGAATCTGGCGCCAGACCTTCCAACCCCAAGGACGCCTGAGAGATTTCACCTACGCCTGGCAAACCTGTGTATCACCGTTGAATCAAGTCGCCTGCTGAACCCCTCGCTCAACAAGATCGCCCAACAGGTCGCGATTTTGGTCGGATTGTCCTACAAAACCGCTCTAAATCAAGCAATACAGCCTATAGCGCTGGGACGAAAATGTTGGTAATTTTCGCCCCGGTGATCACCAGGAGTTCTAATAATGAAAAAAGTAATGCTCAAAACCACCCTTAGCCTCGCCGTTGCCTTGGCATCCACCCAAATCTTCGCAAGTGGTTTTGCCCTCAACGAACAAAGCATCAGTGGGATGGGCACTGGTTTTGCCGGGCGATCTTCTGCTGCCGACGACGCATCCACCGTTTTTGGCAACCCTGCCGGTATGTCTCGCCTCAAGCGCGAACAAGTGACCGGTGGTGTTGCATTTATCGACGCGCACGCTGACATCAGCGATGCAAGCTCCCGCCCGAATAGTGGTACCAACAAAGGTGACATGGTCCCTTTCATGGGCGTACCCATGGGCTACTACGTAAAGCCAATCGATGACCAGTGGGCTGTCGGTTTCGGCGTCTACGCACCATTCGGCCTGGTGACCGACTACGAGAACGGCTTCGCCGGCAAATACTTCGGCAGCAAGAGCGAAGTCACGATCGTCACCCTGCAGCCAACTGTCAGCTACGCCTTCAACGACAAGGTGTCCATCGGTTTCGGTCCGACCATCAACCGCATCGACGGCAAGCTGGAATCGAACCTGTCGCTGAACCCGCAGGCAGCGGACGGTACCGTCAAGATCAAGGGTGACGACACCGCTATCGGCTACAACATCGGCATCATGGTTCAAGCCCTCGAAAGCACTCGCCTCGGCCTGACCTATCACTCGAAAGTGAAGTACAAGCTGGACGGTGACACCAAGGTTAACTACGGCGTGCTCGCGGCGCTGGGCCAGAACCCGAACCAGAAGTTCGACGCTTCGCTGGACATCACCACGCCTGAGTCCGTGGACTTCTCGGTTACTCATCAGCTAGACGACAAGTGGACCCTCTACGCAGGCAGCACCTGGACTCGCTGGAGCCGCCTGAAAGAAATCACCGTCGAGAACGAAGGCGTTCCTGCCGCTCTGGCAGCGCGCGGCCTTCGCACGATCACTGAAGAGCAGAACTGGCACGACACCTGGGCTCACGCCATCGGTGCTTCCTATCAGTTGAACAAGCAATGGGTGCTGCGTACCGGTCTGTCCGTCGACCAGGCGCCGACCAACAACGAAAACCGTTCCCCGCGCATTCCGACTGGCGATCGCAAGATCTTCAGCCTGGGCGCTGGCTGGAGCCCGACCGACGACCTGACCATCGACGTAGCGTATTCGTACCTGCGCGAAGAGTCGGTCAAGGTCAACAACAGCAACGGTGCTCCTCGCAACCAGACCTACAACGCCAAGTATGAAAACTGGGCGAACGGTTTCGGCATTGGTGCGACCTACCGCTTCTGATGTGATTCACGGCGAGCCTGAACCCCTCGCCGCCTGAATCAAAAAAGCCCCGCGCTCTTTACAGAGGCGGGGCTTTTTAGTGGATGTCGATCAGGGTTGTGAAGCCAGGGCTTTTTCCACGGCGGCGATGAATTCTGGATCGTCAGGCGTGGTGAGGCTGGAGAAGTTGGCGATCACCTTGCCTTTGCGATCGACCACATACTTGTAGAAATTCCACTTCGGCGCATCGCTTTGGGCGGCAAGCACCTGGAACAGATGAATCGCATCATCACCGCGAACCTTCTGCGTCTCGGTCATAGTGAAGGTCACGCCGTAATTCACGTAGCAAACCTTGGCGGTTTCCGCACCATCCTTGGATTCCTGCTTGAAGTCATTGGAAGGCACACCGATCACCTCCAGCCCCTGCCCCTTGTAACGCTGATTCAGCGCCTCCAGGCTTTTGAACTGAGGGGCGAAACCGCAAAAGCTCGCGGTGTTGACCACCACCAGCGGTTTGCCGGCGAAGCGCTGGCACAGGTCGATCGTTTCCTTGGCCCGCAGCTTGGGCAACGAGCCTTGCAAAAGCTCAGGGCACTCGTCGGCCGCTTGAGCCAATCCGGTAAACGCCATGAGTAACGCGGGAACGGCAAACCAGCGCATCAGCATGTCCATGCATCCTTGAAAAGTCGTCTGCATTGAACTTACTCGCCCTCACATCGTGCTAGCAAGCGCCCATGCCCAATTGCATCAACGCCAGCCCGCCCTGATGCCAGCCCCACCACGCCAGGGCCAGCAGCAACAGGCCGCCCGCTGCCACGGCGATTCGTGGCCAGAGGCTGTTCATGTCGCGCTCATCCGGGTTTGCAGGCGCGCCACCGGCCGCTCACGCACTGGCCAATTCAAGGCAGCCGCCAACAGGCTCAAAAGAATCGCTACTTGCCAGATCAAGTCATAACTCCCGGTTCGGTCATACACCACCCCGCCCAACCAACCACCCAGGAACGATCCGAGTTGGTGGAACAGGAAAACGATCCCACCGAGCATGGACAGATTTCTTACACCGAACAAGGTCGCCACAGTGCCGTTGGTCAACGGCACCGTCGACAGCCACAGGAAGCCCATGGCCATGCCAAACAGATACGCCGTGGTTGTCGTCACCGGCGCCCACAGAAACAGGACAATCACCACAGCCCGCAGCACATACAGACCGGTGAGCAAACGCGGCTTGGACATCCGCCCGCCGAGCCAGCCCGCTGTGTAAGTACCGAAGATGTTGAACAACCCGATCAGCGCCAGCACCGTCGTACCGACCGTGGCGGGCAAATGCTGATCCACCAGATACGCCGGCAAGTGCACACCGATGAACACCACCTGGAAACCGCAGACAAAAAAGCCGAAAGACAGCAGCCAGAATCCCGAATGGGAACAGGCTTCGCGCAAGGCTTCGGAGAGGGTCTGCTCGTGACCGAGGACCGGCAACGGCTTGTCCTTGAGCATACTGACCAGCGGCACGATCAGCGCGACCAGCAGGCCCAGCGCCAGCAATGCCGCCGACCAGCCGAGCCAACCGATCAAACCCAGCGTGCCAGGTACCATCGCGAACTGGCCAAAAGAGCCGGCAGCGCTGGCGATACCCATGCCCATGCTACGTTTCTCTGGGGGTACCACGCGGCCAACCACGCCCAGGATCACCGAAAATGAGGTGCCCGACAGCCCGATACCGATCAATAGGCCCGCGCTCAGCGACAGGGTTACCGCCGAATCGGACAAGCCCATGAACAGCAGGCCCATCGCGTAGAGCACGCCGCCGATCAGCACCACTTTCGCCGCGCCGAAGCGGTCGGCCAACGCGCCGGTAAAGGGCTGCGCCAGGCCCCAGATCAGGTTCTGCAAGGCGATGGCGAAGGCAAACGTCTCACGCCCCCAACCGAACTCGGCACTCATCGGCGCCAGAAACAGCCCGAAGCCGTGTCGCACGCCCAGAGACAACGCAAGGATCAGCGCACTCCCCACTAAAACCCAACCGCAAGTACGCCACATCGATGTCATTCTTATTCTCCGGTAGCGGGTATATACCCGCTTAAGATCGGAAAAACTGGCGTCAGGCCAGTTCGTCCAGCAGCTTCAGCAAAATTTCGCGTTTTTCGGCACCCAGACGATCAACCAGTCGCTGCTGCGCCGCCTCCCAGGCCGGCAAGGCCGCTTTCAGGCGTTCAGCACCGGCCTCGGTCAACCTGACGATGCGATTACGCATGTCTTCGCCCTCGACCAGCATGACCAGGCCGTCGCCTTCCAATACCCGCAGATTGCGCCCGAGGGTGCTGCGGTCCAGGCCCATGGCTTCCGCCAGGGTGGAAATACTCGGTTCATTCAGACGCTGCAGATTGCACAACAAAGAATACTGGGCAACGTTGATTCCGAAGCCGTCGAGAGCGCCGTCGTAGTGCCTGCTGACGCCACGGGCGGCGCGACGCAGGTTGATGCATAAACATTGGGAGTCGAGCATGGTGCGTGTATATACCCGCGGTTGAATGAATGCAAATATTTAAACAATGCCACCTGTAGGAGCGAGGCTTGCCCGCGAAGAATGCCCCGCGATCTAACAGAAAAACTGAGTTATCGTTCTTCGCGGGCAAGTCGGATCGCCGCACCACTCGCTCCTACAGGAACAGTGCAAGGCCAATCAATAAAACCATCTCCAGCAATTCCAGCAACGCCCCCGCCGTATCGCCCGTGGTCCCGCCCAATCGCCGCAGCATCGCCTGCCGCAACCAGATAAACACCAGCGCCGCCAACACCAACGCCACGACACCGCCGAGCCCTGCCATCAGCACACAAGCCAATGCACTGACCGCCAGCACCTGCTTGCCGGCCAGACGCGGCAGATGATCGGCCAGCGCCTGCCCCAAGCCACCTGCCCGCACATACGGCGTAGTCAGGAACAGCCCGAGCAACGCAGCACGGCCAATCAACGGAACGATGATCAGGAAAACGCTGTGCTGCTGCTCAATCAATGCCAGCAACGCCGCGAATTTCAGCAGCAACACCAATACCAGCGTGACCACCGCTATCGGACCGCTGCGCGGGTCTTTCATGATCGTCAGCGTTCGCTCGCGATCGCCAAAACCGCCGAGCCACGCATCAGCGCTATCGGCCAGGCCGTCGAGGTGTAAGGCACCGCTGAGCAACACCCAAACCGTCAACAGCAACGCCGCGTGCAGCAACAACGGCGCGCCCGACAACGCCCAGTTCAACGCCCACAAGATCCCGCCGAACAGCAGCCCCACCAGCGGATAAAACAGCAGCGAGCGCCCCAACTCCTGCGGCGCCGGCATGCCCGGCAGACGAATCGGCAGGCTGCTCAGAAATTGCAGGGCGATCCAGAACGGCAACATGATCAGATCGCTTCCTTGAGAATGACGCCGGGTTCGACGTTCAACGAAAACAGCGAACCATGGCCCACTTCAACGTTGAGCAACTGCTCGCGCGGCAATCCCCGCGCCTGCGCCAGCAACAAACGCATGACGCCGCCATGACTGATCAGCAACACACGCTCGCCCGCGCAGGCAGTCTGCAAACGCCCGACCGCGGCCAGTACTCGCGTCGAAAAATCCGCGACGCGCTCACCCTGCGGCGGCGTAAACGAATAGGGATCAGCCCAGAACAAACCCAACGCCTCGGCATCCGTTTCCATCAGCGCCGCTGCGCTCTGCCCTTCCCAGGCACCGAAATGCAGTTCCTGCAGACTTTTATCCAGCTGCACTGGCAACCCCAGTTGCGCACCAAGTTCTTCGGCGAACCGCGCACAGCGTTGCAATGGCGAACTCACCAGACGATCCCATGGCCCCTGCGCAACCACCGCCGCGCGCATCTGCGCCCAGCCTGTGGCGGTCAGTGCATCGTCGAGGCTGCCGCGCAAACCGCCGCCCAGTTCAGTTTCGCCGTGACGCAACAGGTCCAGGCGCAAGGTCATGCCGGACGGTCCGCCACGGCGGCTTCGGCGAAGGTCGCCATTTGCCCGTGGAGGTCACACGCCAGGCGCAGCAACGGCACGGCCAACGCCGCGCCGCTGCCCTCGCCCAAGCGCAGACCGAGGTCCAGCAAGGGTTCGGCGTTCAGGGTTTCCAGCACATGGCGATGACCCGGCTCGGCACCGCGATGCCCGAACAACAGCCACTCGCGGCAATGCGGATTCAAACGCACCGCCACCAATGCGGCGACGCTGCAAATGAACCCGTCCACCAGCACCGCGACGCCTTCCTGGGCACAGGCCAGATACGCGCCGACCAGTGCGGCGATTTCAAAACCGCCGAGGTTGAACAGGGTTTGCAGTGCATCGCCACGCTGAGCGCTGTGCAAGGCCAAAGCACGTTCGATGACCTGAGCCTTATGACTGACACCCGCCGCATTGAGGCCGGTGCCCGGCCCGGTCAAGTGCACCACCGGACAATCCAGCAAGGCACAGGCCAACGCACTGGCCGCCGTGGTGTTGCCGATGCCCATCTCGCCGCCGATGAACAACTGCGCGCCCGCCGCAATGGCGCGCCGCACGCTGTCGCGACCGGCCTGCAAGGCGAGTTCACCCTGGGCTTGAGTCATGGCCGGGCCGTCGACAAAATTCGCGGTGCCAGCACCGATGTTCAAGTGGCGCACACCCGGCAGATTCAGCGACGGCGTGACCGTGCCGAGGTCGACCACTTCGAGCGACGCGCCGAGTTGGCGCGCCAACACACTGATCGCCGCCCCACCGTTGACGAAGTTGTGCAGCATCTGCCCGGTGACTTCCTGGGGAAACGCCGACACACCTTCGGCGACCACGCCGTGATCGCCGGCAAAAATCGCGATCCACAGCTGATCCAGGCTCGGCTTGACCTGCCCCTGCAATCCCGCCAACTGCACCGCCACCGACTCCAGCCGCCCGAGGGAACCGGCCGGTTTGGTCAGTTGCTGTTGCCGGGCTTCAGCCTGCTCGACGGCTTGGGCATCGATCGGCTTGCACGGGTTCAGCCACCAGGATTGAGTCATAACGCAGTTCCTTTCAGAGTCAGGGGCAGGCCGGCGACGGTCAGGACGACTCGCTGACAGCGCTCGGCCAAAGCTTGATGCAGCCAACCGGCTTCATCGACGTAGCGGCGAGTCAATTCGCCCAGCGGTACGACACCCATTCCGGTCTCGTTGCTGACAAAAATGATTTCACCCGGCAGTTCGGCCAGGCAGTCCAGCAGGGCTTCGCGTTCGGCTGTCAGGCGCTCGGCGTCGTCGAGCATCAGCAGATTGGTCATCCACAGGGTCAGGCAATCCACCAGCAGGCAACGCTCGGCACGGGCGGTTTCACGCAGGACGCGGGCCAGCTCAACGGGTTCTTCGATCAGCGCCCATTCGGCTGGACGACGGGCGCGGTGGTGGGCGACCCGCTCGCTCATTTCACCGTCCAAAGGTTGGCTGGTGGCGATGTAGGTCACCGGGAGCTGGCTGTCTGCTGCCAGTTTTTCGGCCAGGCGACTTTTGCCGGAACGGGCGCCGCCGAGGATCAGTTGCAGCATGGTTCATTCCTTCAAATAGGCGGTGCGGTCAATGGCCTCTTCGCGGGCAAGCCTCGCTCCTACGGGTTTGCGCGACTCTCGATCTTGTAGGAGCGAGGCTTGCCCGCGAAGGGGCCGGAACAGCCACCTCAAATCCCGCAGAGCTCACGCAACAGTCGGGTATCCAGATGCTTCTCCACCAAATCCGCCAACCGCTCGATATCTCGCTCACGCAGCGCGTGGTAATCCACTTCCTGCACATCCTGCAAACCCGCCCAGCGCAACAGCGCACTGCACGCCGCCGGCGATTCAAACAGGCCATGCAGGTAGGTGCCGAAAATCTGCCCGTCGCCACTTTGCGCGCCATCGCAACGGCCATCGTCCAGCTGCACGGCGGCATTTTCCAATGCCGGGCCGGTGGTGACGCCGGCATGAATTTCGTAGCCGCTGACCGGCGCATCTTCCAGCGCCAGACGCCCGCGCACATTGCGCAACTGCTTTTCTTCTTCCAGTTGCGTTTCGAACGCCAACAACCCCAAACCGGCGCTGGAGCCCGGCGCACCTTCAAGGCCCAACGGATCGTGCACCTGCTCGCCGAGCATTTGCAGGCCGCCGCAAATACCCAGGACTTTTCCGCCGTAGCGCAAATGTCGGCTGATGGCGGTTTCCCAGCCGTTGGCGCGCAGATACGCAAGGTCGCTGCGCACGCTTTTCGAGCCAGGAAGAATGATCAGGTCGGCGGGCGGAATCGCCTGGCCGGGGCCGATGAATTGCAGGTCGACTTGCGGGTGCAGGCGCAGCGGATCGAAGTCGGTGTGGTTGCTGATGCGCGGTAACACCGGCACCACCACTTTGAGCACTTGATCGGCCTTGTCGGTCTGGCGCTGATCGATGCCGTCCTCGGCTTCCAGGTGCAGGTCCATCACGTACGGCAGAACGCCAATCACCGGTTTGCCGGTGCGTGCTTCCAGCCAGTCGAGGCCCGGCTGCAGCAGCGCAATATCGCCGCGAAAACGGTTGATGATGAAGCCTTTGACCCGTGCCTGCTCGCTTGGCGACAGCAGTTCCAGGGTGCCTACCAGATGCGCGAACACCCCGCCGCGATTGATGTCGGCGATCAATACAACTGGGCAATCCACTGCCTCGGCGAACCCCATGTTGGCGATGTCGCCGGCGCGCAGATTGATCTCGGCCGGTGAGCCTGCTCCTTCGACCATGACCACTGGATACGCCGCGCTCAGCCGCGCATGGGAGGCCAGCACCGCTTGCATGGCGATGGCTTTGTAGTCGTGATAGGCGACCGCGTTCATGGTCGTGACGGCGCGCCCATGGATGATCACCTGGGCACCGGTGTCGCTGTTGGGTTTGAGCAATACCGGGTTCATGTCGGTGTGCGGTTCGAGGTTGGCGGCCTGAGCCTGCACGGCTTGCGCGCGGCCGATCTCGCCACCGTCAGCAGTCACGGCGCTGTTGAGCGCCATGTTCTGCGGTTTGAACGGCACCACGCGCACGCCCTGCCGCGTAACCCAGCGACACAACGCCGTCACCAGCGTGCTTTTACCGGCGTCCGATGTAGTGCCTTGCACCATCAGCGTAGTCATCGGCTTTCCTTGGCGTAATCTGTAAACGCTTGCGCGAGACGGGTCCAGTCGGCTTCTTCGCCGGGCAGGCCGAAACGCAGGCTGCTGTTGTGGGTGAACAACCGCAGCAGAATGCCGCGCCGGGCCATGAACTCATGCAGCTCTTCGGCGCACTCGGTCACCAGCCATTGAAACAACGCGCAACCGCCCTGAGGTTTGAAGCCGTGTTCTTCAAGCAACAGCGCCAGCCGTTTGCTGGCTTCTTCGGTACGCAGACGTTGTCTGGCGTGGCCTTCGGCATCCTTCAGGCAGGCTTGCCCCAACACGCGGGTCGGCCCGCTGACGGCCCAGGGTCCGACTTGTTCGGCGAGCAACTTGAGCAACTTGCGCTCCGCCAGTACGAAGCCCAAGCGCACCCCGGCCAGACCAAAAAATTTGCCGAAGGAACGCAGCACGATCAAGCCCACCATATGGGCACATGGCGCCAGACTCAGCTGCGGCGTGTTGTCCATGAACGCTTCGTCGACCACCAGCCAGCCGCCGCGCTGCGCCAGCCTGGAATGCCAGTCGAGCAGACGACTCGGAGTCAGGCTCAAGCCCGTCGGATTGTTCGGATTGACCACCACCAGCACATCGAGACTGTCGAGGAAGAAGTCGACTTCCTGCTCCAGCACTTCACGCACGATGTAACCGTTGCGACGCCAGGCTTCGGCGTGCTCGGCGTAACACGGCGACAGCACGCCAACCTTGCCGTCCCGCCGCAAACGCGGCAGCAACTGGATCGCCATTTGCGAACCGGCCACCGGCAACACCTGCGCGGTGCCGTAATAATCACAGGCGGCCTGCTCCAGGCCGTCATCGGTTTCCGGTAACCGCGCCCAGGCGCGCAACGGAATGTCCGGGACAGGAAACGGCCAGGGCGCGAGGCCGCTGGACAGGTCAAGCCAATCAGCTTCGGCGATACCGTATTCGAGCGCGGCCTTGCGCAACCGTCCACCGTGTTCAAGCATAGAATTCAGCTCCCACGCAGAGAATCAGCAGCCATAACCATACCCCGCGCTGGACCAATTGCCAGCCACGGTCAATGGAGTCGGCGTCCGCTGGCACGCCTTCACCCAGTTGCGGACGCTGATGCAATTCGCCGTGATAAATCGCCGCCCCGCCCAACTCGACGCCCAGCGCACCGGCTCCCGCAGCCATCACCGGCCCGGCGTTCGGGCTGTCCCAGGTCGGGCCCTGGGTGCGCCAGCATTTCAGTGCAAGTCGGGTTTTGCCCAGCAGCGCGTAGGTCAATGCCACCAGCCGCGCCGGAATGTAGTTGAGTACGTCGTCGATTTTCGCCGCCGCCCAGCCAAACCGTTCGAAGCGTTCGTTGCGATAACCCCACATCGCATCCAGCGTATTGCTCAATCGGTAGAGCACCACGCCCGGCGCACCGGCCACGGCAAACCAGAACAGCGCAGCAAACACCGCGTCGCTGCCGTTCTCCAACACCGATTCGGTAGCGGCACGGGCCACTTCGGTTTGATCCAGTTCGCTGGTCTGGCGACTGACCAGATAGCCAACGCGTGTGCGCGCCTCCTCCAGATCATCACTGCGCAGCGCCTTGGCGACCGGCTCGACGTGTTCACCGAGACTGCGCAGGCCGAGGGCGCAATAGAGCGCGAGAATTTCAACGATCCAGCCAACGTAAGGCGCCCAGGAAAACGCCGTGGCCAGCAAGGTCAGCGGCAACACCGCAATCACCCATGCCGTGACACCGTGGCTGCGCCAGCCGCGCCCGCCACCATTGAAACGTTGCTCGATGCGGTCGGCAAAACGGCCGAACGCCACCAGCGGATGCCAGCGTTTGGGTTCACCCAGCAGCGCATCCAGCGCAACCGCGGCGACACTCAACAACGCCACACTCATTGACTCACTCCCCAATAATTTTCGTACAGCATTTCACTGAGCGGGCGCGCTTGCGCCCAGCCTTCGAGTACCAGCATCGGCGCCGGATAGAATTCCTTGACCGGGCCCAGGCAAAGAACAGCCAAAGGCTTGGCCCCGGCGGGCAAACCCAGCAGATCGGCCAGGGCTTGCGGCTCGAACAAAGAGACCCAGCCCATGCCGAGTCCTTCTGCACGGGACGCCAGCCACAGGTTCTGGATCGCGCAGGACAACGACGCCATGTCCATTTCCGGCAAGGTGCGACGGCCAAAGATGTGCCGCTCGCGATCGTCCATCAGCGCAGCGACCAGCACCTCGGCGCAGTCGTTGATGCCTTCGACTTTCAGCTTCATGAATTCGTCGGTGCGCTCGCCGAGGGCTTCGGCGGTGCGCATGCGCTCCTCTTCCACCAGCAACTGGATCTTGCTGCGCAGGGCCCGGTCACTGATGCGGATGAACCGCCAGGGCTGCATCAGGCCGACGCTTGGCGCCTGGTGCGCGGCGTCGAGCAGGCGCCGGAGCAACTCGGGGTCGACAGTGCCGCCGCTGAAGTGGCGCATGTCGCGGCGTTCGGCGATGGCTCGGTAGACCGCTTCGCGTTCGGCTTCCGAAAAGGCGTTGTCGGTCATGGCCTCATCGCTGGCAAGCCAGCTCCTACAGGGGTTAGGTGATCAACTGTAGGAGCTGGCTTGCCAGCGATGGCGGCCTCCCGGTCAGGCGCAAACAACGCGGCAATCGCGGTCGGATTCGACGGAAAATAAAAATGCACATAAGAAGCGGTCATCCGCCCCTCACGATAAACCGCCTCCGCCCCACGCCCGCCATTCGGGCTCAGGCCACGAGCAATCGGCTCAAGCTCGGTGCTGGTCAGCGAGTGATGATAGGTATGCCCGCGCAGCGAACCTTCCGGCAAGTCAACCGCCTGCAACGCCAGCGCCGCCAATCGTTTCTGCATCACCGCATCACCGCTCAGCAAACCAACCAGCTCCGCCCGCGTGCCTTCGACATCGGTCAGCGAATCGAGCAAATACAACATGCCGCCACACTCGGCCAGCAAGGGTTTACCCGCCGCGTGATGAGCGCGGATGGCGTTGAGCATTTGAGTATTCCGAGACAGCGCCACATGGTGCAATTCCGGGTAGCCGCCCGGCAGATAGAGGCTGTCAGCCTCGGGCAATTGCGTGTTGCGGATCGGCGAGAAGAATGACAATTCGGCGCCCATGGCCCGAAGCAAATCCAGGCTCGCACCGTAGGTGAAAGCGAACGCCTCATCACGGGCCACGGCGATTCGGACACCGGCCAGCAACGGCTCGGCGGCGATCACTTCTGGAGCGGCGAATTCCACAGGCGGCGGCAGCGTAACGTCGCAGCTGTTGGCCAGCGATTCGGCCGCCGCGTCGAGGCGCAGGTCGAGGTCGTTCAGCTCGCTGGCTTGCACCAGACCAAGATGCCGACTCGGCAGCTCGATCCCGGTTTCCCGGGACAACGCGCCGTACCAGCGCAAACCTTCGGTCAGGCTGCCTTCGAGCAATTGCGCATGGCGCAAGGTGCCCACGCGGTTGGCCAGCACGCCGGCGAACGGCAAGTCCGGCTGATACTTCGCCAGCCCCAGCGCCAGCGCACCAAAGGTCTGCGCCATCGCCGTGCCGTCGATCACCCCGAGCACCGGCACACCGAAGTGCCGCGCCAGATCGGCGCTGGACGGCGTGCCGTCGAACAGGCCCATGACACCTTCGATCAGGATCAGATCCGCTTCACCGGCGGCTTCCCACAACAGTCGACGACTTTCCTGTTCGCCGACCATCCACATGTCCAGCTGATACACCGGCGCACCGCTGGCGCGCTCGAGAATCATCGGGTCGAGAAAGTCCGGGCCGCATTTGAACACGCGCACCTTGCGACCCTGATTGCGATGCAAACGGGCCAGCGCGGCGGTGACGGTGGTCTTGCCCTGACCGGAGGCCGGCGCGGCAATCAAGACCGCCGGGCAATGACGTGGTTGATTCACAGCTCGACGCCTTTTTGCGCTTTGATCCCGGCCTGAAAGGCGTGCTTGATGACACCCATTTCAGTGACCGTGTCAGCCAGCTCGATCATTTCCGGCTTGGCGCCGCGACCCGTGACGACAACGTGTTGCATCGGCGGACGCGCCTGCAAGTCACTGAGCACCTGATCAAGGTCGAGGTAGCCGTGCTTGAGGGCGATATTCAGTTCATCGAGCACCACCAGGCCGATTGACGGATCGCGCAACAGTTCGCGAGACACTTCCCACGCGGCTTCGGCGGCGGCGATGTCACGCTGGCGGTCCTGGGTTTCCCAGGTAAAGCCCTCGCCCATCACATGAAAACGCACCTGCTCCGGGAAGCGTCGGAAGAACAACTCTTCGCCCGTGCTGCTGCGCCCCTTGATGAACTGCACCACGCCGCACTGCATGCCGTGGCCCATCGAGCGGGCGAGCATGCCGAAGGCCGAGCTGCTTTTGCCCTTGCCATTGCCGGTCAGCACCAGCAGCAGGCCGCATTCATTCGGGGAATTGGCGATGCGTTCGTCGATCACGGCTTTTTTGCGCAGCATGCGCGCCAGATGGCGTTCGTCACGATCGGGAGTATCAGTCATGGGGGAGCTCTCCGTTGAGGCTGGATAACGGCGGGCAGGCACAAGAATAGACGGCAAGAAGCCTGGCATCGCCCACCGTGATGCCGCTGAATGGATCAGGCCGGTCTCCGGGCTCATGAGCGGCGTTTCGCCTGACTGCGCGCCTTCCCATATCGACATTCGACACAGTGGCTCAAGGCGCAGCCTTCACTCATTTACCGTTGCGGGGGCAGCGCCGGGATCGTGGTTGTTCATAAATTGAACGAGCGCACACACCGGCTTCCCTGTTTCACTCTGTCGACCGACGCCACAGAGCACCTGAAACAAGCCGCGAAGGTTAGAGGGTTGGGGGTGGAGCGTCAATTAAAGCCGGGAGACCGCCGGGCGAATAACTGCCGTCGATCAATAAAATGACGCCAATCTTGTGCCACACTCTCAGCAGTGATATCAAAGCGCCACAACCTGACAACACAATAACAAGGGTGAGCCACATGCAAGGCATGACCATCAGCAATCCGAAGCTGGAATTCCTGCGCCCGGTGCTGGAGCGCTGGTTTGACTGTATCGACCGCTACAACGCGGTGCGCGGCGATAACGACACGCCTTACTGGTACGACGAAAAAGCCAACCTCGGCTTGCTCTCGGCTGCCGCGTGGATGGCGGAAATGGTCACGCTGCAGAACACACCCACCCGCAAACAAAACGAGGAAGGCGAACGCAACGCCCGCGCCGACCTGTTCATCGCCAGCAGCGAAGAACGCGCCTACCTCCAGGCCACGCAACGCTGGCCACGGGTCAACAGCTTGAACCTGACACAGGCGCTGGCCGATATCACCAGCGACGCCAAGCGCATCAGCTACGCCAGCGACCTGAAACTAGGCTGCCTGTTCGTCGCCCCGCAAAAAGCCCAGCACGGCGCCACGCCGGAAGAACTCCAGGACATGGTCGACGACCTGCAAAAGGAACACAGTTGCGCGGTCGCCTGGTATTTCCCCTACGCCTACCGCAAGTTGCGCAACGAAGCGGGCAACTATCATCCCGGCATCGCCGTACTGTTCAAGGAAGCCCGCGGCTGACCGGTTGAACCATCGCAGGCTTGCACTTCTCTATTGATCAGGTCACTGCATTTATAGGGAAGATCAGCATGCACAAGCCCCTGCTCGTTCTCGTCATCGCCCTCACAGGAGGGCTCGCCGCCTGCGGCGAGACCTCCACCCTGCAAGTTTCCGACGGTACCGGCCCGTCCCCTCGACTACCAGAACCGAACAAGACCCTGATCCCGACAGTGAACATCGCCCCGGCAATCGGCTGGCCGGACGGCGCGAAACCCACGGCAGCAGCGGGAACGCAAGTGGCGGCATTTGCTGAAAACCTCGATCACCCGCGTTGGCTGTACGTGCTGCCGAACGGCGACGTGCTTGTCGCCGAAACCAACGCGCCGCCCAAACCCGACGATGGCAAAGGCGTTAGAGGCTGGGTCATGAAGAAAGTCATGGGCCGCGCCGGTGCCGGCGTGCCGAGCCCGAACCGCATCACATTGCTGCGCGACAAAGACCACGACGGCATCGCCGAAACTCGCACGGTGTTTCTGGAAAACCTTAATTCGCCCTTCGGCATGACCCTGGTCGGCAATGACCTGTATGTCGCCGACACGGACCGCTTGCTGCGATTTCACTACCAGGACGGCACCACGACCATCAAGTCGCCGCCGATCAAAGTGGTTGATCTGCCGGGCGGCACGCTGAATCACCACTGGACCAAAAATGTGATCGCCAGCAAGGACGGCAGCAAGCTGTACGTCACGGTGGGTTCCAACAGCAACGTCGCCGAAAACGGCATGGATCAGGAAGAAGGTCGCGCGGCGATCTGGGAAGTGGATCGCGCCACCGGCAAGCATCGGATTTTCGCCTCGGGCCTGCGCAATCCCAACGGCATGGCCTGGGAACCGCGGAGCGGCGCGTTGTGGACGGCGGTCAACGAGCGAGATGAAATCGGCAGCGACCTGGTGCCGGACTACATCACCTCGGTCAAGGACGGCGGGTTCTATGGCTGGCCTTACAGCTACTACGGCCAGCACGTCGATATTCGCGTCGAGCCGCAAAACCCGGACCTGGTGGCCAAGGCCATTGCTCCGGACTACGCGGTCGGCCCGCATACCGCCTCACTGGGCCTGACGTTCGCTGAAGGCAACAGGCTGCCAGCGCAATTCAAGGAAGGCGTGTTCATTGGCCAGCATGGTTCATGGAACCGCAAGCCGCACAGTGGCTACAAAGTGATTTTTGTGCCGTTCAGTGCCGGCAAACCGAACGGAAGCCCGGTTGATGTGCTCACGGGCTTCCTCAATGACGAGGAAAAAGCCATGGGCCGGCCGGTGGGTGTGGTGATTGATCAGCAGGGTGATTTGCTGGTGGCGGATGATGTGGGGAATAAGGTGTGGCGGGTGTCGGCAACCCAGTAACTGCGCCACACACATACCCTGTAGGAGCAAGCTTGCTCGCGATAGCGGTGCATCAGGCAACATCAATGTTGGATGTACTGCCCTTATCGCGAGCAGGCTCGCTCCCACAGGGATCAGCGTTACCGCTTGCGGCAGAGGGTTAAACCATCGCCCAGCGGCAACAACGACAGATCCACACGCGAGTCATCCTTCAAGGCACAGTTGAGCGCCTGGATAGCACGGGTGTCTGCGCTTTCAGGATTCGGCTCCAACACCCGCCCGCTCCACAGGGTGTTATCGAACACCGCCAGACCACCAACGCGCAGCAGACGCAATGCGTGCTCCAGGTAGGCCGGATAGTTGGCCTTGTCGGCATCAATGAAAATCAAATCGAATTGACCGGGTTGATCCAGCCGAGCCAGGGTTTCCAGCGCGGGCGCCAGGCGCAGGTCAATTCGTTCGGCAACGCCCGCTTCCTTCCAGTAACGGAGCGCCGTGGTGTTGTAGTCGCCGGGGATATCACAGCAAATCAGCGAACCGTCATCCGGCAATGCCGCCGCCATGCACAAGGCGCTGTAACCGGTGAAGGTGCCGACTTCCAGCAAACGCCTCGCGCCGGTGAGTTTCACCAGCAATGCGAGGAACTGCCCCTGCTCCGGCGCCACCTGCCAGCGCGCCATCGGCAGCGCCTGGGTTTCATCGCGCAAACGCTTGAGCAGCGGCGTTTCCCTAAGGGAAACGTCGAGCAGGTATTGATACAGGGAATCGTCGAGATTGAGTGTGCGGGCGGTCATGACGACCTCTGCGAACTAGGGGTTACGCGCCAAATGCTCGGGTTGCAGAACACGCTTGGCGCTCAGGTAAGCTTTCTGCCAATACGCTTTGGACAAGCTGTCGAGCTTCACCGTGCCGCCAGTGGCTGGTGCATGGACGAAACGGCCTTCGCCAACGTAGATCCCGGCATGGCTGACCTGGGAGCCGCCATTGGTGGCGAAGAAAACCAGGTCGCCGGTTTGCAGGCCTTCCTTGCCGACATTGGCTGCCTGCATGCTGATCATCTCGCGCGTGGTGCGTGGCAGGGAAATGCCCGTCACGTCACGATAGACATAACCGATCAGACCGCTGCAATCGAACCCGGAATCTGGCGTATTGCCGCCCCAGCGATAAGGCGTGCCCACGAGGCCCAAGGCGCGAAACAACACGTCTTCCGCCTCAGGCGAAAAGGGTTGCGCGGAGCCGAAGACAATGGGTGCGCGAACCACCGGCGCAGGTGGCGGTGTGCGGCTGGCGCAGGCACTGAGCAGCGCTGCGAAGAACATGAGTGCGAGGCGGGCCGACATCGTCATAAGCAGAACATCCTGATCTGGCTGCGGCTTTTTCCACCGCAAAGGCAGAAAAGAAAACCGCCTGCGCAGGACGCAGGCGGTTTGCCATCAATAATAGATCAGGATTCTAGCGGGTACACGGCAAACTTCAAGTAAGACTTTAAGTTCGCCTTACAAACTGTCGGCCTACTCTGTTGCAGAGAGGCCGTTGCCGCCACTGATGTGGCGACAGGCTGGACAATTACTTGCGTGCCGTGACCACGGTCGGGGCCATCGCGAGTGCGCGCTTGGCTTCGATGAAGGTTTTGCTCCAGTAGCTGTCGCCCAGGCTATCGACCCGGACACCACCGCTTTTGCGGCTGCTGGAGTGGATGAACTGGTTGTCACCCAGGTAGATCCCGGCGTGACTGACACGACCGCGGCGACCATTGGTGGCGAAGAACAGCAGATCGCCCGGCTTGAGCGCGCTACGGGAAACCAGTGGCGCGTCAACGTTGATCATTTCGCGAGTGGAACGCGGCAGGTTCATGCCGGCCTCTTCACGAAACAGGTAACCGATGAAGCCGCTGCAATCGAAGCCAGCCTCGGAGGTGCCGCCGAAACGGTAACGGGTACCGATCAGGGACATGCCACGCTCGAGGATGCTGTCGGCCAGAACCGGAAGCTGGTAGGACTTGCCGTCGGCGAAGTCTGCCAGTTCTTTATCGGTGGCCAGTTCTTCCTGGAAAAGAACGGAAGAAGATTGCGCGGTAACTGAATTTTTAACCTGCTGTTGTTGCTCTTGCTGGGACACTGGAGAGTGAGCAGCGCAACCGAACAACAGGGTGACGAGTGCGAGAGGCACGAGGGGTGCGAAGCGATTTAGCATGGGCACGACCGTGGCTGATAGTTGTAAAGAAGCCGAGACTATGCCCGCTATCAACCTCATTTGCAAATTCAATCGAACTTTATGTGACTTCTTGGTTTCGCGTTTACATCTAAGCGCTTAAGCCCCATTTAGACGCTCGCGCAGCCTGCCCCATGCAGGAAAGCGGATTTTGTGGCGCCTGAAATATGCCGCAACCCCTGAAAAACCTGGGCCTTACCAGCCCAACGTTTCTTTCAGGAACGGAATGGTCAGCTTGCGTTGAGCTTGAAGGGAGGCCTGATCGAGACGCTCAAGCAGCTCGAACAGCGCGCTCATGCTGCGAGTACCGCGAGTCAAAATAAAATGCCCGACTTCGTCGGTCAGGTGCAGGCCGCGACGGGATGCGCGCAGTTGCAAGGCACGCAATTTGTCTTCGTCGGACAGCGGACGCATCTGGAAGATCAGCGCCAGGGTCAGGCGGGATTTCAGGTCCGCCAGCTTCACCGGCAATTCACGCGGCGAGGTCGATGCCGCAATCAGCAAACGCCGACCGCTGTCACGCAGGCGATTGAACAGATGGAACAACGCCTCTTCCCAATCCGCGCGCCCGGCAACCGCTTGCAAGTCGTCGAGGCAGACCAGTTCGTATTGTTCGAGGTTGTCGAGGATTTCGATACCGCGATCCAGCAGCTCGGCCAACGGCAAGTACACCGCTGGCTCCCCCAACTGTTCAAAGCGCAGACAGGCCGCCTGCAGCAGATGCGTACGCCCTACCCCGTCCTTGCCCCAGAGATAAATCAGGCTTTCGGTCCAGCCGGCGTCGGCTTCGCAAAGCCGCTCGACATAGCCGAGTGCAGCGGCATTGGCGCCTGGGTAGTAATTGATAAAGGTAGCGTCATCACGCAGACGCACACCTAGGGGCAGCTGAATCGGTTTCATGCTGACTGAACAGTTCCAAAGGAACCGTTAGTGGCCTCTGTGTAAAGTTTGCGAAGTTTATACCCGTGACGCTGACCGCACAATGCGACAGACCATAAGCAAAATCAAAGGTTTGCGTTATCGCACCGGTTTTATGACTGTTTCTTTGGCGGCGCATGTGACAGCCACGCAAGGGATACGGGCCAGCCTGGCACTGAACCAGGCCGCCCGCGACGGGCTATCAACGAACCTTACAGCTCAGGTTCATCTACGCCACTGTAGATATCAGAATCTTTATACAAATCATGCACATGGCGCACCAGCACCATGATCACCGCCGCCACCGGGAGCGCCAGCAGCACGCCGGTAAAACCGAACAGTTCACCGCCTGCCAAAATCGCAAAGATCACCGCCACCGGATGCAGGCCGATCCGGTCGCCCACCAGCAACGGCGTCAGCACCATGCCTTCCAGCGCCTGGCCGACCATGAACACCGCAACGATGCCAATCATCGGGTACAGGTCGCCACCAAACTGGAACAGGCCGGCAATCAACGCCGCGCCAATCCCGATGACAAACCCCATGTACGGCACAATCGCCGCCAGACCGGCGATCATCCCGATCAGCAACCCCAGCTCCAGCCCTACCAGCATCAGGCCAGCCGAATAGATCACACCCAGCGCCACCATGACCAGCAATTGCCCGCGTACGAACGCCCCCAGCACTTCATGGCATTCGCCGGCCAGAATCACGACGCGCTCTTCACGAGCGCGGGGCAACAGGCTGCGGATCTTGGCCATCATCACGTCCCAGTCCCGCAGCAGGTAAAAGCTCACCACCGGGATCAGCACCAGATTGGCCAGCCAACCGATCAACGCAAGGCCGGAAGCGGTCGCCTGACTCAACACCATGCCGACAATGTCGGTGGTCTGGCCCATGTGTTCGCTGATTGCCGCCTTGAGCTTGTCGAATTTCCAGAAGCCATCCGATAACCCGAACTTCGATTGCGCCCACGGCAATGCAGTGTGCTGCAACCAGTCGAGCATCTGTGGCGCCAGCTCATACAAGCGGAACAACTGCTTGGCGAGCATCGGCACCAGCACCAGCAACAACGTGGTGAAAATCAAAGAGAACAACGCGAACACCGCCACCACGCCCCACGTCCGCGAGAGCCCGGCCTTTTCCAGGCGATCCACCAGCGGGTCGAACAAGTAGGCCAACAGCAGCGCCACCAGGAACGGCGTCAGAATCGGATGCAACAGCCAGATAAACGCGCAGAGCAGAACCACTCCACCCAACCAGAACCAACGCCGCGTATCGGCCATGTACCACTCCATATGCATCTATATAAAGAAAGAAAACCTTACCAACGGAAACGCAGTTGCGGCACCGGTGCAGGCGTTGGCGCAACAGCGGGCGCCGAACCCTGGACCACCGGCTGGACAGGCGCCGTGGGAGCAGGTGCCTCACCCGCCGGAACCTCCTGCAACTTCGCCAGCGACAACTGCGAGCGCAACTGCTCGGCGCTGCCATTGACCCGGTAGAGAATACGGTTACCGTCAACACTTTGCAGACGCGCGCCAAACGGCTCAAGCAAACGCCCGAGCGTTGCATAGTGCTCCAGGTTCATGCCCTGCACTTCCAGCAGCTGCTCACCCGAAGTGCCTGGCTTGACCACAAACCGTGGCGCCAGACGCTGACTGACCGCCAGCAGCACCGCGTCAGCCACAGCGGCCTGATCCGCGCCCTGCACGCTGCCCGCCTCCTTCTGATCGCCCAGCCACAAATGCCATTTGGCCTGCCACTGACCGCCCTCCTCCCGCGCATGCACCGCTAGCAAGGCATCGGCGTTGTAACGCTCCGATGCACCGCGCAGTGGCGCTGCATCCGTACCTTCCAGATTCGGTGCAGTGGCGACCAATTGTTCACTCAAGTCCGCCAATGGCAGACGCAGCGGCAGACCACGATGTTGTGCGGCACGACGCAGCGGCGCAGCAGCGGCCTGCCCATCACCGACCAGGCTCGAACCTTCGGCGGAATCATTCAACCACCAACCGAGGATCGACGGCCGGTTTGCCCCCCACAGCGACAGCCCGGCACGGCGCAACGCCTGCTCGGTGGAGGCAGGGTCGAAATCGACTTTCAGCACTTCCGGCGGGCCGGCGTCGAAGCCGTACTGACTGATGATCTGCTGCGGGTCCTTGCGGACGGCCGCCAACCCCGGACTTTGCGCTGCCTTGGGGTCGCCGGTCAGGCGCAATACCAGCGTGTCGAGCGCACGCTGGGTGGCTTGATCGCGCTCTTCAGGCGCCTGACTGGTGACTGGCTCGCGCACCTGATAAAGGCCTTTTACGGTTTCAGCATGACTCGCCAGGCTGACCAGGGACAAACAACCCACAAACAATGATCTGAAAAAACGCATGGAGGATTCCTGACGACAAGAGCGGCTGGAACTGACCGCATGAAGACAATCGAGCAAGGCTGTGACCATCGCCCGACGCAAAACATTCACACGTCCCGGTTAAGTTTTTCGCACTGCCATAACGATAGACGGTTAATCGCGATACCTTATACAGCCAAGCGGGAGACGACCAACACGGGCAATTACGGTTTTTTTGTATCGATATGCCCCTGCTGTCGGCCTGAGGATGGCCGCTGCCCCTCAAGCCTGATAAAATCGCGCGCCTTCGCAGACCGGCAACAGCCGGGCAGTGTCGGAATAGCGCGCATGGCACTCGCCTTCGTCTGTTCCGACAGTCCCACTGGACCCGGTCGTTACCCCTGAATCCCCCCTAAAGGCCTGGATCATGAGCAAGCAACCCTCCCTGAGCTACAAGGACGCCGGTGTAGACATCGACGCCGGTGAAGCATTGGTCGAACGCATCAAGAGCGTCGCCAAGCGCACTGCGCGCCCGGAAGTCATGGGCGGCCTGGGCGGTTTCGGCGCCCTCTGCGAAATCCCGGCCGGCTACAAGCAGCCTGTGCTGGTTTCCGGCACCGACGGCGTCGGCACCAAGCTGCGCCTGGCGCTGAACCTGAACAAACACGACAGCATCGGCATCGACCTGGTCGCCATGTGCGTGAACGACCTGGTGGTCTGCGGCGCCGAGCCGTTGTTCTTCCTCGACTACTACGCCACCGGCAAACTCAACGTCGAAACCGCGACCCAGGTCGTGACCGGTATCGGCGCAGGCTGCGAACTGTCCGGCTGCTCCCTGGTCGGCGGCGAAACCGCTGAAATGCCTGGCATGTACGAAGGCGAAGACTACGACCTGGCCGGTTTCTGCGTCGGCGTCGTGGAAAAATCCGAAATCATCGACGGTTCGAAAGTCGCTGCCGGCGATGCCCTGCTCGCCCTGCCGTCTTCCGGCCCGCACTCCAACGGCTACTCGCTGATCCGCAAGATCATCGAAGTCTCCGGTGCCGACATCGAAAACATCCAGCTCGACGGCAAACCGCTGACCGACCTGCTGATGGCCCCGACCCGCATCTACGTGAAGCCGCTGTTGAAGCTGATCAAGGAAACCGGCGCGGTCAAAGCCATGGCCCACATCACCGGTGGCGGCCTGCTGGACAACATCCCGCGTGTACTGCCAAAAGGCGCTCAAGCGGTAGTTGACGTGGCGAGCTGGAACCGCCCTGCCGTGTTCGACTGGCTGCAAGAGAAAGGCAACGTCGACGAAAACGAAATGCACCGCGTACTGAACTGCGGCGTCGGCATGGTGATCTGCGTGGCTCAAGAGCACGTTGAAACCGCGCTGAACGTTCTGCGTGAAGCTGGCGAGCAGCCTTGGGTCATTGGTCAGATCGCTACTGCTGCCGAAGGCGCAACCCAGGTTGAACTGAAGAACCTCAAGGCTCATTAATGTCCGTCACCTGTGATGTGGTGGTGCTGCTGTCCGGCACCGGCAGTAACTTGCAGGCCTTGATCGACAGCACGCGGACCGGCGACAGCCCGGTCCGCATCGCTGCGGTGATTTCCAACCGCGCCGACGCCTACGGCCTGCAACGCGCCAGGGACGCGGGTATCGACACCCGCTCCCTGGATCACAAGGCTTTCGAAGGCCGCGAAGCCTTCGATGCCGCGCTGATCGAACTGATCGACGCTTTCAATCCCAAACTCGTGGTCCTGGCCGGTTTCATGCGCATCCTCAGCGCTGATTTCGTGCGCCACTACGCGGGTCGCCTGCTCAACATCCATCCCTCGCTGCTACCCAAATACAAAGGGTTACACACTCATCAGCGCGCGCTGGAGGCCGGCGATACTGAACACGGCTGTTCCGTGCACTTTGTCACCGAGGAACTCGATGGCGGACCACTGGTCGTACAGGCAGTAATACCGGTAGAGTTGCACGATTCGCCGCAGAGTCTGGCGCAGCGAGTTCATACCCAGGAACACCTGATCTACCCGATGGCCGTACGCTGGTTTGCAGAAGGTCGCTTATCACTCGGTGAACAAGGTGCTTTACTGGATGGCAAGTTACTCGCGGCCAGTGGCCACTTGATTCGAACCTAGGAGATTTTATGCGTCGCGCCCTGCTCTTCGCTTGCGCTCTGCTTGCCCTGCCTTTCGCGCAGGCTGCAGAACTTCAACCCTTCTCCGCCAGCTACACCGCCGACTGGAAGCAGCTGCCCATGAGCGGCACCGCCGAGCGCAGCCTGACCAAGGAAGCCAACGGCGTCTGGAAGCTCAGCTTCAAGGCATCGATGATGATTGCCAGCCTGACCGAAGAAAGCACCCTGACCCTGGACAAGGACACCCTGCTGCCACAGTCCTACCACTTTGAGCGCGGTGGCCTGGGCAAAGCCAAGAAGGCTGACCTGGATTTCGACTGGACCACCAAAATGGTCACCGGCACCGATCGCGGCGACGCGGTCAAGATCCCGCTCAACCGCGGCATGGTCGACAAATCCACTTACCAGTTGGCCCTGCAGCATGACGTGGCCGCCGGCAAGAAAAGCATGAGCTATCAGGTGGTCGATGATGGTGAAGTCGATACTTATGACTTCCGCGTGCTGGGCTCGGAAAAAGTCGACACCAAGGCTGGCCAGATCGACGCGATCAAGGTCGAGCGCGTGCGCGACCCGACACAAAGCAAGCGCATCACCGTGCTGTGGTTCGCCAAGGATTGGGATTACCTGCTGGTTCGCCTGCAACAGGTCGAAACCGACGGCAAGGAGTACAACATCATGCTCCTCGACGGCAAGGTCAACGGCAAGGCTGTCAAAGGCAGCTGATCCGCAGTGATACGAAAAAGCCCCGCAATTGCGGGGCTTTTTTTTGACATATAAAGGGAGGGTTAACCAGGTATCTCAGGTGGTCAGCCCGTAAAGCCAGGACGACCTACCACCAGAATCATGCACAGCCGTCACCCAACGACCGTAGGGCTGGACCACACAATCAACCGGATGTCCGGGATAATATCTGAAGCCCGACCATCCAAAATCGGTATCGATTGGTCCGCTGGGCAAGAATCGAGAACACACGAGTTCAGCTCCTCCAGACTCACCAATGACAAGCAATTTACCATCACTTTGCTCGCTAATTGAGTGCCATCTGCCAAGCAACCGCTGAGTTATTACTGGCTGCCCACCATTAAAACCCTGCTCTAGTTTGCCGTTCTTATCCAACCCCACCAGCAATGCCCCGATACCCGCATTTTGAGCATTGCCACCCACGCAACGGATGCGATCATCCTGCAAGAGCAGCATGTTAAAAAAGGCAAACTCTACCCCCTCTGCCGCAAAAAACGAAAACCCCTCGACTCCAAAAGTGGTGTCCAAGGTGCCGTCTGCTTTAAACCCCGCCACAAAGCTTTGGCCTGTCATATACCCTGCGACAATAATCCGGCCACTGCTCTGGACCGAAACCGCCCTCGAGAACATGGCGGAGGCAGCAGAGGGGATTTCGACTTTACCGTCGACGCCAAACGACGAATCCAGCTCTCCATTGGCCAACAGCCTGACCAGCACCGGACTATACTTGCCGCCTACCGAATAATGGCAGGTCACAATTATCTTGCCGTCCGGTTGCAAGCATCCACGGATACCATTCAAGAGAGTGTGCGAGTCAGGATACAAGCTGTGTATTTTTCGCCCGAAGACAAGATCCGGACTTCCACTGGAATTAACGCGAGTCAGGGCCAGCCGTGATTTACCCCCTTGGTCGGAGTTACCAATCAACAGGATTTTCCTGTCAGGTTGTAGCAATGCCGCTCCCAGGATAGAAGAACCCGCATCTTCAAAACGCCATTTCAGCACTCCTCCGGTGCCAAAGGTTTGGTCCAACACACCGTTTTTACTCACGCGGCATAGAAAGAAGTCGCCGCGCGTTAATGCTGGCGCTGTCATCGCCAGCGTCATCGACTCGCCTTCGTCCAAGAGTGACACCACTCTGCCTGTGCCCGCCGGTGCCTGAAATTTTCCGCCTGTGGCAAAAGAAGGGTCGAGCTCACCGCTCGCCGCCACACCGGGTGTATCGTTATGCGTCACCATTGCTTCTCTCCTTGAACTTGAAAAAGGGAACATCTTGCCTTGGGCAAGAGCGTGCATAACACCCATTGAGCTCCGCCCCATGCAGAAAGGATTGCGTCCCGTCGAGTTGATTCAAACACGCTCAACGAAGCCCGACTACTGTCATAAATGACAGTTACCCCCCCCCCCCCCCCGGCAAGAGTTTGGAAGGCATCTCAGAAGGAATGCTCTATACCTTCAAGGTCTTTTTTGATCGAATGACTTTTCCTACTGCCGAGGTTCCCCATGACAGTCACCGTCAATACCGTTTCCGCCGAAGGTTTTCGCCACAGCGTACAAATCGATGACCACGAACTCTTCGCCGATGTCCCGACATCGTCCGGTGGCGAAGGCTCGGCGCCTGAGCCGCACGACTATTTCGATGCAGCGCTCGGCGCATGCAAGGCCCTGACCCTGAAGCTCTACGCGAAGAAGAAAGGCATCCCGCTGACCGGCGTTGGCGTAGAGGTCAAGCGCGACAACAGCCAGGAGCAAAAAGGCAAATACGCCCTGCACGTCAAACTGACCCTCAAGGGCGTGCTCACCGACGCCCAGCGCGACGAACTGCATCGCGTGGCCGACCGCTGCCCAGTGCACAAGCTGATGACCACCAGCGAAGTCAGCATCGAAACCCACCTCTGCGAAGGCGCGTTCAGCCAATAGCGGCAAGGCTTGGGCAAGCGGGTTATGCTCCACGCGTCACCCGCTCAGCCTGGAATGCACCATGAACACTCCGCTCGTGATTCGCCCCCGCGCCGAAGATGTCGAAGGCCAACCGATTCTTCGCCCGTTGCCGTCAGCCAAATGCCGCAGCGTCGGGCCTTTTGTGTTTTTCGACCACATGCTGGAAACCCGTTATCCAGCGGGCAAAGGCATGAACATCCGTCAGCACCCGCACATCGGCCTGTCGACCCTTACCTACTTGTTCGAAGGAAAAATCCAGCACAAGGACAGCCTCGGTTCCGATCAGGTGGTGGAGGCCGGCGACGTCAGCTGGATGACCGCTGGCAGTGCCATTGCCCATGTCGAGCGCACGCCCGAAGCCCTGAAGGCCAGCGGTTTCACGATGCACGGTTTGCAGATCTGGCTGGCATCGCCCAAGGATCATGAGCAAGGCCCGGGACGCTACAGCCATCACCCGGCAGCCACGTTGCCGGTCAGCGATAACCTTGGCGTAAAGATCCGGATGATCGCCGGGTCAGGCTTTTGCCTGGAATCGCCAGTGCCGGTGCTTTCTCCTACGCTGTACGCGGAACTGAACCTGCAAACAGCAACCACGCTGCTGATTCCCACCGAGCATGAAGAACGGGCGTTGTATGTGTTGAGCGGTGAGGCGCAGCTCGATGGCGAGCCGATAGAGCCGTACTCGCTAGTGGTGCTGCCTGCCGGGGAAGAAATGACGCTGTTCGCCGAGAGCGACTGTCATGCGGTGCTATTTGGCGGCGCGCCGCTGGATGGACCGCGACGGATCAACTGGAATTTTGTGTCGAGCGATCCGGCGGCTATCGACGAAGCGCGGCGACGCTGGGCGGCCGGGGATTGGCCGACGGTGCCGGGGGAAAGCGAGCGTATTGAGCTGCCTTGAGATTTGTGGCGTTATTGCCGCCGCCATCGCGAGCAGGCTCACTCCTACAGTAGACCGAGCCGCAATCACTGTTCCCACATTGGAATGCGGTCTACTGTAGGAGCCGGCTTGCTGGCGATGGCGGCGTCGAAATCGCCATCGCCAGCAAGCCGGCTCCTACAGGATCGGGTTCACAGCCAAAAAATTTCAGGTCATAAAAAAACCCGCCGAAGCGGGTTTTTTTACAACGTCGTTAAACCGACAGTTCAACCAGCAGCTTGTTGAGACGGCGCACATACGCGGCCGGGTCTTTCAAGCTGTCGCCGGCCGCCAGGGCCGCCTGATCGAAGAGAATGTGCGACAGGTCGCCGAAGCGCTCGTCGCTCTGCTCGTTGTCGAGCTTCTCGATCAGCGGGTGCGCCGGGTTGAATTCGAAGATCGGCTTCGAGTCCGGAACCTTCTGACCGCTGGCTTCCAGGATCTGACGCATCTGCATGCCCAGGTCCTGCTCACCGATGGCCAGAATCGCCGGGGAGTCGGTCAGACGATGGGAAACCCGCACTTCAGCCACGGATTCGCCAAGCGCAGTTTTCAGACGCTCAACCAGACCTTCTTTGGACTTGGCGACTTCTTCCGCGGCTTTCTTGTCTTCTTCCGAATCCAGGTTGCCCAGGTCGAGGTCACCGCGCGCCACGTCGACAAAGCTCTTGCCGTCGAAGTCGTTGAGGTAGCTCATCAGCCACTCGTCGATGCGGTCGGTCAGCAGCAGCACTTCGATGCCTTTCTTGCGGAAGACTTCCAGGTGCGGGCTGTTTTTGACTTGCGCGTAGGTTTCGCCGGTCAGGTAGTAAATCTTGTCCTGACCTTCCTTGGCGCGAGCCAGGTAGTCGGCCAGACCCACAACCTGCTCGCCTTCTTCGCCCTGAGTGGACGCAAAACGCAGCAGGCCGGCGATTTTCTCTTTGTTGGCGAAGTCTTCTGCCGGGCCTTCTTTCATGACCTGACCGAAGTTCTTCCAGAAGCCTTTGTATTGCTCAGGCTCGTTCTTCGCCAGTTTTTCCAGCATGTCCAGCACGCGCTTGGTCAGCGCCGACTTCATGGAGTCGATGATCGGGTCTTTCTGCAGGATTTCCCGCGACACGTTCAGCGACAGGTCATTGGAATCGACCACGCCCTTGATGAAGCGCAGGTACAGCGGCAGGAACGACTCGGCCTGGTCCATGACGAACACACGCTGCACGTACAGCTTCAGGCCTTTCGGCGCTTCACGCTGGTACAGGTCGAAAGGAGCGCGGGTCGGTACGTAGAGCAGCGAGCTGTATTCGAGCTTGCCTTCGACCTTGTTGTGGCTCCAGCTCAGCGGGTTTTCGAAGTCGTGAGCGATGTGCTTGTAGAACTCCTGGTATTCCTCGTCCTTGATCTCGGTACGAGGACGGGTCCACAGGGCGCTGGCGCGGTTGACGGTTTCCCATTCAACAGCTGGCTTCTCTTCGCCTTCAGCCGCTGCCACTTCTTTCGGCAACTCGATCGGCAAAGCGATGTGGTCGGAGTACTTCTTGATGATGTTGCGCAGACGCCAGCCATCGGCGAACTCGTCTTCACCGGACTTCAGGTGCAGGACGATGCGAGTACCACGATCGGCTTTCTCGACGGTGGCAACTTCGAAATTACCTTCGCCCTTCGACGACCAGTGCACGCCTTCGCTGGCAGCAGCACCGGCACGACGGCTGAACACGTCGACTTTGTCGGCGACGATGAAGGCAGAGTAGAAACCCACGCCGAACTGACCGATCAGGTGCGAATCCTTTTTCTGATCGCCCGTCAGGTGTTTCATGAAATCGGCGGTGCCGGATTTGGCGATGGTGCCCAGGTGGGTGATCGCATCTTCACGGCTCATGCCGATGCCGTTGTCTTCGAGGGTGACGGTTTTAGCGTCCTTGTCGAAGCTCACACGGATTTTCAGTTCGGCGCCACCTTCCAGCAACTCAGGCTTGGACAGGGCTTCGAAACGTAATTTGTCGACAGCGTCAGAGGCGTTCGAGATCAATTCGCGAAGGAAGATTTCCTTGTTGGAATACAGCGAATGGATCATGAGGTGCAGCAGCTGCTTCACCTCGGTCTGGAAGCCCAGGGTTTCCTTTTGAGTTTCCACACTCATGGTCATCAAACTCCAATCAGATGGCAGTGGCCGCGACCTAGAGGGTCGGCGGCGGGTTGTCATCAAAGTTGGGGGCTCGGATCAGGATTTCAAGGGCTCATCGATTTTGAAGTGGGCGCGGGCCGTGGCGATGGGTTCGGATTCGGTGCTTTGCCAGGCGGTCACTGCCACGTTTGCGACACGCCGCCCCTGACGGCACACCTGGCAGCGCGCCCACGTATCGCGAAACTGCCCGGCGCGCAGGTAGTCGAGGGAAAAATCGATGATCTTCGGCACACCCGGCGAGCCGGTAAAAATCAGCAGGTGCAAGGCCGCGGACAGCTCCATGAAGCCAGCAATGACGCCGCCGTGAATCGCCGGCAGTAAAGGGTTACCAATGTTGTCCTTGTTCGCCGGCAGGCGAAACAGCAGGTCATCCCCCACCCGCGAACACTCGACACCGATCAGTTTGGCGTAGGGAATCAGATGCAGCAGCGAGGCATAGTCGCCCTGCTCATGGGCCTGTTGCAGTTGCTCCTTGAAGTTGTCGGTCATTTCGCACCTCCGGCGATGGCGCCACCAAACCCTTTGGTGCCTTTGACGCCCTTGCCCATGCGCATGAACGTACCGACGACATGGGCGATGGGCTGCTCGGGATCGTCCTGATAAGCAAAGCCACGGGCGAAGATCACGTCGGTGGTGACCCGGTAGCACTGGGCAAAACCATAGACGTCCTTATGCGGTTCGGCGGCATGCATGTAGTCGATGCGCAGGTCGAGGGTCGGGCAGACTTCGAATTCGGGCAGCACGCAGAGTGTGGCCATGCCGCACGCGGTGTCCATCAGGGAGGTCAACGCCCCGCCATGGATCACACCGGTTTGCGGATTGCCGACGATTTGCGGGCTGTACGGCAGGATGACCGTCAGTCCATCGCTGCTGGCGCTGTGAACGCGCAAACCAAGTACCTGGCAATGCCTGAGCGCCGAAAGGAATCGCGTCGCGCGCTCAAAAACGGGGTTTTCGGCCATGTGGTAAACACTCTTCTTAGTACTCGGAGATTGTATTAGGTGTATTCGTAAAAGTTCCCGTAGGAATAATCTTATATATCTGAACGAATTGAGGAACTTAACCCTGATATCCACGCTCGAAAGGCCAGATAGATATTTTCCATAAGGAGAAACACCCCATGCGTAAGACTTTAGCTATTGCCTTGATGTTGACCGCTTCCCTCGGTCTCGCTGCCTGCGATAAAAAATCCGAGGACAAAGCTCAAGAAGCCGATAAACATGCTGAGCAAGCTCAGCAAGACATGAGCAAAGCTCAGGATAAAGTGAACGACGCTGCGAAAGAAAACGCCGAAGCTGCCAAAGCTCAGGCTGAATCGGATGCAGCTGCAGCAAAAGAAGCACCTAAAAACTAAAACAGTTTTTAGCGTGATAAAGAAAACCCGCCACGTGCGGGTTTTCTTTTGCCTGTCATTTGCCTTGTTAGAGCAAAATAGTTCTAAAAGTCGGACTAATCATCAATAGCAGCGAACACACTAACCCGACAAACCACACCAGACTCCGCTGCCAGGCCAGATCGCTCCAATAGCACACTAAGTAAATGACCCGCGTAATCACAAAGATGATTGCCAGCGTATCAATCAGCCAGCCCGCCGTTTGCGTGGTGTGCGCCATCAACACCCCCACGGCAAACAATATAAACGCCTCAAAACAGTTCTGATGAGCTGCCACTGCGCGGGCGCCAAACCCGGTGAGTTGTGCCTGTTGCTGGCGCGGCAGATGATTGTCGTAACCGCCCTGCTCTTTCATGGCCCTGGCCACGGGCATGCGGGCCACATAGATCAGCAAGGCACTGATAAACACACACCAGAACGGAATACTCATCAAGCGGCCTCTCGGTTCGCCTCGGGCAATGGCGCCTCTGTAGGGGTATAGACCATCACGTCGAGAACGTCGGAATGAAACTCCCGGCGATACAGAACCAGCACCACGCCAGCGCTCATCAGCATGAACAACCAGGGGCTGACGAACCACGCCAGCATGGTCATGCCGAAGTAATAGGAACGCAGGCCGAAGTTGAACTGGTTGGCAGCCATGGAGATGACACGCGCCGCCCGTGCAGCAAAGGCTTTACGCTCCAGCTCGGAAACATGCCGCTCGCCGACCATGGGGGCCGACCCCACCAGAATCGCAGCGAAGTTGTACTGGCGCATGCACCAGCTGAACGTGAAGAACGCATACACAAACACCAGCGCCAGGCACAGCAACTTGATCTCCGACATGCCCTGGGAGGCCTGTTGCACCATTGGGATGTCCGCCAACAATGACACCGCCCGTTCCGACGCACCGAGCACGGTGAGAATACCGGCCAGGATAATCAGTGTGCTGGAGGCGAAGAACGAAGCGTTGCGCTCCAGATTGCCGATCACACTGGCATCGGCGATGCGGTTGTCACGCATCAGCATGCGCCGCATCCAGTCTTCGCGGTACAGGTGCAACACACTGGCCAGGCACGCGGTGTCGCGGCCCTTCCACGTCGCATAACGGGTGTAGCCGCCCCAGCAGATGACAAACCAGATGGCGGCGAGGATGTGGATCAGGTTGGCGTGGATGAACGACATGCAGGTCCTTGTGAGACGTTGGTTGAATCTGTAGGAGCGTGGCTTGCCCGCGAAGGCGGTGTACCTGTCGAAGATTAGGTCGAATGTTACCCCCTCTTCGCGGGCAAGCCTCGCTCCTACAGGTAGTGCTTCGACGTTAGCTGACAAAAAAAGACACTGCCTCACGCGCATAAAAAATGCCCCGTATCGATTGATACGGGGCATTTCCATGTTCGCTCAAAACCCGCTTATGGCGGGCCGTGAAACGCCTTAAGCCAGCGCTTCTTCGCGCTTGCCCAGCATGCGGTCGCAAACCACCGCAACCACCAGGGTCATGACCGACGGCACCAGCCACGCCAGGCCCTGCTCACTCAGCGGCAAATGCGCCAATTGCGTCGGCATCCAGTCCGCCAGACCTGCGCCCTTGAGCGCGTCGATCAGACCGAAGATGAACGACACCAACATCACCGGACCGACGATGCGGCCCTGCTCATGCCAGAAGTCCTTGCAGAAGCTCAGGGCGACCAGCGCGATGCACGGCGGGTAGATCGCGGTGAGTACCGGGATCGAGAACGCAATCAGCTTGGTGAGGCCCAGGTTGGACACCAGCAGGGAGAACGCGGCGAGGATGATGACCAAGGTCTTGTAGGACAGTGGCAGCACACGGCTGAAGTATTCGGCACAGGCGCACGTCAGACCGACCGCCGTAACCAGGCAGGCCAACGAAATCAGCACAGCGAGGAAACCACTGCCCAAGGAGCCAAAGGTGTGTTGAACGTAGGCGTGCAACACCGCCGCGCCGTTGGTCGCACCGGCGGCCACTTCATGGCTGCCCGAACCGAGGCGAAACAGGCTGACGTACACCAGAGCCAGACCGACGCCGGCAATCAGCCCGGCAATGATCGCGTAACGGGTGATCAGCGCCGGAGAATCCACGCCGCGGGAGCGGATGGCGTTGACGATAACGATGCCGAACACCAGCGCGCCCAGGGTATCCATGGTCAGGTAACCATTGATGAAGCCCTGGGAAAACGGTGCCGCGACATACTCGGGCGTCGCCACGCCGATATCACCGGCCGGCAACGCGAACGCGGCGATGCCGAGGGCGGCCAAGGCGATAATCTTCAGCGGTGCGAGGAAACGCCCTACGGTGTCCAGCAAACGACCCGGGTAGAGCGAGATGAAGAACACCAGCAGGAAGTACACCGAGCTATAGAGGAACAGCGCCAGCGGGCTTTCGCCGGTCAGCGGCGCCAGGCCCACTTCGAACGATACGGTCGCGGTGCGCGGCGTCGCGAACAGCGGGCCAACGGCGAGGTAGCACGCAGCGGCCAGCAAGCCACCGGCGACTTTGCCGATCGGGCTGCTCAAGGCATCCATCGCGCCACCGACCTTGGCCAGGGCAACGACGGTGATCACCGGCAGACCGACCGCGGTGATCAGAAAGCCCAGCGCCGCCATCCAGACATGAGGCCCGGACTGCAAACCGACGATAGGCGGGAAGATGATGTTGCCAGCCCCGACGAACAGGGCAAACGTCATAAAACCAAGTGCCAGGATGTCCTGGCCTTTCAACACTTTCATTAAGGAAATACCACACTACTGAATCGGAATTTAGAGAGGGATTTCCCTTATGGGTGAGGGAAATGCTGTCGACCCGTATAGGACCGACCCTTTAGCGCGAAGCTTCCTTGTGGGATGCGGACGCAAAAATGGCGGCTAGCCTAACGAATTTGAGCGACAAACGCACTGTTAGAGGGCGAACTATCCGATCTGCGACATTTCCGTGTCGCGTTTTTGCATGTTAATGGTAGATGCCTGTAAGTACGCCTTCGCGGGCAAGCCTCGCTCCTACAGGTTCTTCGTCGATCACAAGTACGGCAAACGACGAAAAACCTGTAGGCGCGAGCGGGCGGCGCTCCGACTTGCCCGCGAAGGGGTCGGCACCAACGATACAAACCCCGGAAACGACAAAGGCCACCCGAAGGTGGCCTTTGTTTGGTGAAGCGTCAGTTAAGCGCGAGGCTTACTTGACAGCCCAACCAGTCAGCTCGGCCAGGGCCTTGCCGATGTCTGCCAGCGAACGCACGGTTTTAACGCCTGCGTCTTGCAGTGCAGCGAATTTCTCGTCTGCAGTGCCTTTGCCGCCAGAGATGATTGCGCCAGCATGGCCCATGCGCTTGCCCGGAGGAGCAGTCACACCAGCGATGTAGGAAACAACCGGCTTGGTCACGTGTGCCTTGATGTAGGCAGCCGCTTCTTCTTCAGCCGAACCGCCGATCTCGCCGATCATCACGATCGCTTCGGTCTTCGGGTCTTCCTGGAACAGCTTCAGGATGTCGATGAAGTTCGAACCCGGGATCGGGTCACCGCCGATGCCGACGCAAGTCGACTGACCGAAACCGGCGTCAGTAGTTTGCTTCACAGCTTCGTAGGTCAGGGTGCCGGAACGGGAAACGATACCGACCTTGCCTGGCAAGTGAATGTGACCTGGCATGATGCCGATCTTGCATTCGCCTGGGGTGATCACGCCTGGGCAGTTAGGGCCGATCAGGGTGATACCCAGCTCGTCGCACTTAACTTTAGCGTCCAGCATGTCCAGGGTAGGAATGCCTTCGGTGATGCAAACGATCAGCTTGATGCCGCCGAATGCTGCTTCCAGGATGGAGTCCTTGCAGAAAGGAGCTGGAACGTAGATCACGCTGGCGGTGGCGCCAGTGGCAGCTACAGCGTCTTTCACGGTGTTGAACACTGGCAGACCCAGGTGCTCGGTGCCGCCTTTACCAGGAGTTACACCACCAACCATCTTGGTGCCGTACTCGATGGCTTGCTGGGTGTGGAAACTACCTTGCGAACCGGTAATACCCTGGCAGATAACTTTGGTGTCTTTATTGATCAGGACGCTCATTATTTGCCCTCCGCAGCTTTAACGACTTGTTGAGCAGCGTCGGTCAGGCTGGTAGCAGCGATGATGTTCAAACCGCTTTCTGCCAGTACTTTAGCGCCCAGCTCAGCGTTGTTGCCTTCAAGGCGAACAACAACCGGGATTTTCACGCCGACTTCTTTCACAGCGCCGATGATGCCTTCGGCAATCATGTCGCAACGAACGATGCCGCCGAAGATGTTGACCAGTACTGCAGCGACGTTAGTGTCGGACAGGATGATCTTGAACGCTTCGGTAACGCGTTCTTTGGTAGCACCGCCGCCCACGTCGAGGAAGTTGGCTGGTTTGCCGCCATGCAGGTTGACGATGTCCATGGTACCCATGGCCAGGCCAGCACCGTTGACCATGCAACCGATGTTGCCTTCCAGCGCTACGTAGTTCAGTTCGAACTTGGCAGCGTGCGCTTCGCGCGGATCGTCTTGCGACGGATCGTGGAAAGTCTTCAGCTTAGGCTGACGGTACATGGCGTTGGCGTCGATGTTGATCTTGGCGTCGAGGCAATGCAGATCGCCGTCAGCCTTGATCACCAGCGGGTTCACTTCCAGCAGAGCCAGGTCGTGATCCTTGAACAGCTTGGCCAGACCTACGAAGATCTTGGCGAACTGAGCAACCTGCTTGCCTTCCAGACCCAGCTGGAATGCCAGCTCGCGACCCTGGAATGGCTGAGCGCCAACCAGTGGATCGATAGTGGCTTTCAGAATTTTTTCTGGAGTGTCGTGAGCGATTTTCTCGATGTCCACGCCACCTTCGGTGGAAGCCATGAACACGATGCGACGGCTCGAACGGTCAACGACAGCGCCCAGGTACAGCTCTTTAGCGATATCAGTGCACGATTCAACCAGGATCTTGGTGACTGGCTGACCATTGGCGTCAGTCTGGTAAGTCACCAGACGCTTGCCCAGCCACTGCTGTGCGAAGGCTTTGGCGTCTTCTTTGCTGCGAACCAGCTTAACGCCGCCCGCTTTACCGCGACCACCAGCGTGGACCTGGGCTTTGACAACCCACTCGGTGCCGCCGATTTTGTCGCAAGCTTCTGCTGCTGCTTCCGGGGTGTCTACCGCATAACCGGTGGAAACTGGCAGGCCGTATTCAGCGAACAGCTGCTTACCCTGATACTCGTGAAGATTCATGCTTATTACCGTCTTCGTTAGGTACTGCGCATTCGGTGCTGCACTTGTTCAAGTGCCGCACCACCTGTGACTGCTGCTTGCGTAGCCTTTCCGGATACCCGGTGCAGCCACGCAAGACTGCGTCCAGCGGATATTCCGCGGTGAGTCTTGCATGCAAGGCTCACGACGGGCCATACCGCCGTGGTTTCTTATTGTCTTAACGCTTCTTGCGGTTGGCGATGTGGATGGCGCCGCCATTCACAGCCAGAGCTGCTTCGTGCAAGGCTTCAGACAGGGTCGGATGGGAGAAAACCATCATGCCCAGGTCTTCAGCGCTGGTGCCGAATTCCATGCCGATCGCGCCCTGCTGAACCAGTTCTGCAGCGCTCGGGCCAATCACGTGGACGCCCAATACGCGGTCAGTCTTGGCATCGGCAATGACTTTCACGAAACCGCCGGTGTCGTTGGCTGCCATGGCACGGCCACTGGCTGCGAACGGGAAGGTGCCAACGTTAACTTCAACGCCTTCAGCCTTCAAGGTCTGCTCGGTTTTGCCGACCCATGCGATTTCCGGGTGAGTATAAATAACCGAAGGGATCAGGTCATAGTTGATTTGCGCTTTGTGGCCCTTGATGCGCTCAACAACCATGATGCCTTCTTCGGACGCCTTGTGCGCCAGCATCATGCCGCGAACCACGTCACCGATCGCGTAAACGCCCGGTACGCTGGTGGCGCACTGGTCGTCAACGAATACGAAACCGCGCTCGTCGATGGTCACACCGCTGTCGGCAGCCAACAGTTCGGTGGTCACTGGACGGCGACCAACGGCAACGATCAGCTTGTCAAAGGTGATGCTCTGTTCGCCGTTGGCGTCGGTGTAGTTCACAACGACTTCGTCGCCGTTCACTTTGGAACCGGTGACGCGAGCGCCCAGCTTGATGTCCAGACCTTGTTTGGTCAGGGTTTTGTAGGCTTCTTTGGAAACGGCGTCGTCAGCAGCCGGCAGGAACTTCTCCAGCGCTTCCAGAACAACCACTTCAGCGCCCAGGCGCGACCATACCGAACCCAGTTCCAGACCGATTACGCCAGCGCCGATAACGCCCAGACGCTTAGGTACGGATTGGAATTCCAGTGCGCCGGTCGAATCGACGATCACTTTCTGGTCAACCGGAGCCGGTGGAATGTCGATCGGGCGCGAACCCGAAGCCAGAATCACGTTCTCGGCTTCGATGATTTCAACGCTGCCGTCTGGCTTGGTCAGTTCGACTTTCTTGCCGGCCAGCAGTTTGCCGTGGCCTTGCAGGGAAGTGACGCCGTTCGCCTTGAACAGGGTGGCAACGCCAGAGGTCAGGCCTTTGACGATGTTGGCTTTACGGCCAACCATTGCCGACACATCCATGGTCACGCCAGCGTGATTGATACCGTGGATCGCGAAGCCTTCTTTGGCTTCCTTGTATTTCCAGGAGCTGTCCAGCAGCGCCTTGGATGGAATGCAACCGACGTTCAGGCAAGTACCGCCGAGGGCCAGTTTGCCTTCCTTGTCGGTGTATTTCTCGATGCAGGCAGTGGTGAGGCCCAGTTGCGCTGCTTTAATGGCAGCCACGTAACCGCCAGGGCCCGCGCCAATCACTACCACGTCGAATTTCTGAGTCATGTGTCATTCCTTCTCGAATCAAACCGGACGGCCCCTTATGGGGACCGTCGTGGGACGAAGCTGGTCATTACAGACGGGCCGCCATCCTGCACGGCCCATGCAACGAAATCAGATATCCAGCAGCAAACGAGCCGGGTCTTCCAGCAGGTTCTTGATGGTAACCAGGAAGGTCACAGCTTCTTTGCCATCGATCAGACGGTGATCGTAGGACAGAGCCAGGTACATCATCGGACGGATTACGACCTGACCGTTGATCGCCATAGGACGCTGCAGAATGTTGTGCATGCCCAGGATGGCCGCTTGCGGCGGGTTGACGATCGGAGTCGACATCATCGAACCGAAGGTACCACCGTTGGTGATGGTGAACGTGCCGCCGGTCATTTCGTCCATCGACAGCTTGCCGTCGCGAGCCTTCTTGCCGAAGGTGGCGATGCCGCCTTCGATTTCAGCCAGGCTCATCAGTTCAGCGTTACGCAGAACCGGTACAACCAGGCCGCGGTCGCTGGAAACAGCAACGCCGACGTCAGCGTAGCCGTGGTAAACGATGTCGCCACCGTCGATCGATGCGTTGACAGCCGGGAAGCGTTTCAGCGCTTCGGTGGCAGCCTTGACGAAGAACGACATGAAGCCCAGGCGTACGCCGTTGTGGGACTTCTCGAACAGGTCCTTGTACTTCGAACGCAGGGCCATGACTTCGGTCATGTCGACTTCGTTGAAGGTGGTCAGCATCGCCATGTTCGACTGAGCTTCTACCAGGCGCTTGGCCACGGTAGCGCGAACGCGGGTCATCGGTACGCGCTTCTCGATGCGGTCGCCAGCGGCGAACACAGGAGCAGCGCCAGCAGGGGCAGCAGCCTTGGCAGGCGCGGCAGCCGGAGCGGCTTTCTTGACAGCAACGGCTGCAACCACGTCTTCCTTGGTCACACGACCGCCTTTGCCGGTGCCGGCAACGGAAGCGATGTTGATGCCGTTTTCTTCAGCCAGCTTGCGAGCAGCCGGTGCAGCAACAGGATCGTCTTCGCCTTCGGCGGCTGGAGCAGCAGCCTGTGCAGCGGCCGGAGCAGCGGCAGCGGCTGGAGCGGCAGCAGCGCCGCCAGCTTCGATGGAGCCCAGGACTTCGTCGGACAGAACGGTGTCGCCTTCGTTCTTGACGATAGCGCCCAGCACGCCGTCAGCAGTGGCCAACACTTCCAGCACAACCTTGTCGGTTTCGATATCGACGATCAGGTCGTCACGCTTTACAGCGTCGCCCGGTTGCTTGTGCCAGGTGGCAACGGTGCCATCGGCAACCGATTCCGGGAAAGTGGGGGCTTTGATTTCGATAGCCATTATCTGTGAGTCCTTAAATTCGGTTTCAGGTGCGCGAAGGCGTTAAACAGTAAAGGCGTCTTGCAGCAGTTTTTCCTGCTGCTCAGCGTGCATCGATGCGTAACCGCATGCAGGTGCAGCAGAAGCCTCACGGCCCGCGTACTCAAGTACGAGAGACTTGTTGAGATTGCTGATGCTACGACGCATGTGGTGTTGGCTGCAGTACCACGCACCCTGGTTCATCGGCTCTTCCTGGCACCACACGGCATTTTTGACGTTGGTGTAAGGAGCCAGGACTTCTTTCAAGTCGTCCTCAGGGAATGGGTACAGTTGCTCGATACGCACGATGGCGATGTCATCACGACCTTCGGCACGGCGTTTTTCCAGCAGGTCGTAGTAGACCTTGCCGCTACACAGAACAACGCGCTCGACCTTTTTCGGGTCCAGTGCATCGATTTCCGGGATAACGGTCTGGAACGAACCTTCGGCCAGATCTTCCAGAGTCGAGATGGCCAGCTTGTGACGCAGCAGCGACTTCGGAGTCAGAACGATCAATGGCTTGCGCAGCGGGCGAATCACCTGACGACGCAGCAAGTGGTAGATCTGAGCCGGCGTAGTCGGTACGGCTACCTGAATGTTGTGCTCGGCGCACAGTTGCAGGTAACGCTCCAGACGAGCCGACGAGTGCTCCGGACCCTGACCTTCATAACCGTGCGGCAGCAGCATGGTCAGACCGCAGAGACGGCCCCACTTGTGCTCGCCACTGGTGATGAACTGGTCGATAACCACCTGGGCACCGTTGGCGAAGTCGCCGAACTGGGCTTCCCAGATCACCAGCGCTTCAGGCGTGGTGGTCGAATAACCGTACTCGAACGCCAGAACCGCTTCTTCGGACAGGAACGAATCGTACAGGTCGAAACGTGGCTGGCCGTTGTACAGGTTCTGCAACGGGATGTAGGTACCCGCGTCTTTCTGGTTGTGCAAGACAGCGTGACGGTGCGAGAACGTACCGCGACCGATGTCCTGACCCGTCATGCGAATCGGGTGACCTTCGAACGCCAGGGTCGCGTACGCCATGGTTTCGGCGTAACCCCAGTTGATCGGCAGGCCGCCGGCTTGCATCTTCTGACGGTCTTCGTAGATTTTCGAAACCTGGCGCTGAACCACGAAGCCTTCTGGAATTTCCAGCAGCTTGGCGGACAGTTCCTGCAAGGTCTTCAGATCGAAACGCGTGTCGTGACGTGCAGTCCAGGCGTGGCCCAGGTACGGACGCCAGTCCACGAACAACTCTTTGTTCGGCTCTTTGACCAGGCTTTTTACAACATGCAGACCGTTGTCCAGCGCGTTGCGGTATTCGTCGACTTTCGACTGAACACGCTCAACGTCCAGCACACCGCTCTGAGTCAGGCGATCGGCATACAGTTCACGGGTGGTGCGCTGTTTGGTGATCTGCTGGTACATCAGAGGCTGGGTGCCGCTAGGCTCGTCGGCCTCGTTGTGGCCGCGACGACGGTAGCAGACCAGGTCGATCACCACGTCACGCTTGAATTGCATGCGGTAGTCGATGGCCAGCTGGGTCACGAACAACACGGCTTCCGGATCATCACCATTCACATGGAGGATCGGCGCCTGGATCATCTTCGCAACGTCGGTCGCGTACTCGGTGGAACGCGAGTCCAGCGGGTTGCTGATGGTGAAACCGACCTGGTTGTTGATCACGATGTGCACGGTGCCGCCGGTCTTGAAACCGCGGGTCTGCGACATCTGGAAGGTTTCCATCACCACGCCCTGACCGGCGAATGCCGCGTCACCGTGGATGGAGATCGGCAGAACCTTCTCACCGGTAGGGTCGTTACGACGATCCTGACGGGCGCGAACCGAACCCTCGACCACTGGAGATACGATTTCCAGGTGGGACGGGTTGAACGCCATGGCCAGGTGAACTTCACCGCCGGCGGTCATCACGTTGGACGAGAAGCCCTGGTGGTATTTAACGTCACCGGAACCCAGCTCGACCTTCTTCTTGCCTTCGAACTCGTCGAACAGCTCGCGCGGGTTCTTGCCGAAGGTGTTGACCAGCACGTTCAGACGACCACGGTGGGCCATGCCGATCACGATTTCCTTGGTGCCGTAGGAACCGGAACGCTGGATCAACTCGTCGAGCATCGGAATCAGGCTTTCGCCGCCTTCCAGACCGAAACGCTTGGTGCCCGGGTATTTGGTGCCCAGGTATTTTTCCAGGCCTTCACCGGCAGTGACGCGCTCGAGCAGGTGGCTCTTGATGTCGGCGGAGTACGTCGGACGACCACGCACGCTTTCCAGACGCTGCTGGAACCACTGGCGCTGCTCGGAATCGGTGATATGCGTGAATTCAGCGCCGATGGTGCGGCAATATGTCTGCTGCAACGCTTCGTGAATTTCGCGTAGGCTCGCCTCCTCTTTGCCGATGAACAGGTCGCCGGCACGGAAGGTCGTATCAAGATCGGCATTGGTCAAGCCGTAATGATTGATTGACAGGTCTGCAGGTGCAGGACGCTGCCACAGTCCCAGCGGGTCAAGCTGAGCTGCCTGGTGGCCACGCATACGGTAGGCCTGGATCAATCGCAGCACTTCAACTTGCTTCTTCTCGTGCTCACTGCTCACGCTGCCGGCGGAAACCGGTTGGGCGCGGCGCTGGTTCTTTGCCAGCAAGACGAAATGATCGCGAATTGTGGAGTGCGAAACATCGGTGGCAGAGTTGCCTTCGGTCGGCAACTTCTGAAAGTAGGTGCGCCACTCTTCTGGCACAGCGTTAGGGTCGTGCAGGTAGAGCTCATAAAGCTCTTCCACATAGGCAGCGTTACCTCCGGAAAGGTAGGCGCTGTTCCACATGCGCTGCATCACGCTTTCTTGCATGCTTGGTCACCCTCGGTTAGGGGAACACCATCGGCGTCGACACCGAGCAAACTTGCAGAAGTCCGAATGCAGCGACCAAAACAAGCCACTTAGGATCACGCTGATAGTCCGGGTACCAGCCCGGATGCCCCTGCTTGTCTCATTTCTTCAAAATAAGAGCGGCAGCTTTGTGAGCTGCTGCTCAGGTTAAAACTACGGCGCCGGTTGAAGCCTGCGCCGTAGCATCTACGGGTACAGCGGTCCTACGGGTACTGCTGAATCACACGCCGCTTTGCAGCAACATGTGACGTACGTGACCGATGGCCTTAGTCGGGTTCAGGCCTTTCGGACAAACGTTTACACAGTTCATGATCCCGCGGCAGCGGAATACGCTGAACGGGTCATCCAGCGCAGCCAGACGCTCGGATGTCTTGGTGTCGCGGCTGTCTGCCAGGAAGCGATACGCTTGCAGCAGAGCAGCTGGACCCAGGAACTTGTCCGGGTTCCACCAGAAGGACGGGCAAGAGGTCGAGCAGCAAGCGCACAGGATGCACTCGTACAGACCGTCGAGCTTTTCACGCTCTTCAGGGGACTGCAGACGCTCGATGGCCGGAGCCGGCGTGTCGTTCTGCAGGTATGGCTTAACCTTTTCGTATTGCTTGTAGAAGATGCTCATATCGACGACCAGGTCACGGATAACCGGCAAACCTGGCAGCGGACGAACGATCAGCTTGTTACCTTTTACGACAGAAGACAGCGGCGTGACGCATGCCAGAGCGTTTTTGCCGTTGATGTTCATGCCGTCGGAACCGCAAACGCCTTCACGGCAAGAGCGACGATAGGAGAAACCTTCGTCCTGCTCTTTGATCAGGGCCAGCACGTCCAGGACCATCAGGTCTTTACCACCGGTATCGACCTGGAATTCCTGCATGAACGGCGCGGCGTCCTGATCAGGGTTGTAGCGATAAACACTGACTTGCAACATGGCGGCCACCCTTAATAAGTCCGAATCTTAGGTTCAAAAGTCGGAACAGTCTTCGGCGAGAAGTTCACAGCACGCTTGGTCACGCGCTTGTCACCCGGGAAGTACAGGGTGTGGCACAGCCAGTTTTCGTCGTCGCGATCTTCGTAGTCTTCACGGGCGTGAGCGCCGCGGGACTCTTTGCGGATCTCTGCAGCGATGGCGGTGGCTTCGGCCACTTCCAGCAGGTTCTGCAGTTCCAGGGCTTCGATTCGAGCAGTGTTGAACGCCTGGCTCTTGTCGTTGATCTTGACGTTGGCGATACGGCCACGCAGATCAGCCAGCTGAGCAATACCCTTCTGCATGTATTCGCCGGTACGGAATACACCGAAGTAGTTCTGCATGCAGCTTTGCAGTTCTTTACGCAGGGTAGCGACGTCTTCGCCTTCGGTACGCGAGTTCAGGCCATCGAGACGTGCCAGGGCAGCGTCGATGTCGGACTGGCGTGGACGGGCGTAATCAACGCCTTCTTTCAGGGTCTGCTCCAGGAACAGGCCGGCCGCACGGCCGAATACCACCAGGTCGAGCAGCGAGTTGCCGCCCAGACGGTTGGCACCGTGAACCGATACGCACGCCACTTCGCCTACTGCGAACAGACCAGGAATGATCTGGTCAACGCCGTCAGCGTCCTGAGTGATTGCCTGGCCATGAATGTTGGTGGCAACGCCGCCCATCATATAGTGGCAGGTTGGAACGACCGGAATCGGCGCCACGGCTGGATCGACGTGGGCGAAGGTCTTGGACAGTTCCATGATGCCTGGCAGACGGCTGTGCAGAACTTCTTCACCGAGGTGATCGAGTTTCAGCATTACGTGGTCGCCATCCGGACCGCAACCGTTGCCGGCGATGATTTCTTTAACCATCGAACGAGCAACAACGTCACGACCAGCAAGGTCTTTGGCGTTCGGAGCATAACGCTCCATGAAACGCTCGCCGTGCTTGTTGATCAGGTAACCGCCTTCACCGCGGCAACCTTCTGTAACCAGTACACCGGCGCCGGCGATGCCGGTCGGGTGGAACTGCCACATTTCAATGTCTTGTACCGGCACGCCAGCACGCAGAGCCATGCCGACGCCGTCACCGGTGTTGATCAGGGCATTGGTGGTGGACGAGTAGATACGACCTGCACCGCCAGTCGCCAATACGGTCGCGTTAGCGCGAACGTAGGAGGTTTCACCGGTTTCGATGCAGATGACGATCATGCCGACAAAGGCGCCGTCTTCGTTCTTGACCAGGTCGACGCCGTAGTATTCGTTGAGGAATACGGTGCCGGCCTTCAGGTTGGCCTGGTACAGGGTGTGCAGCAGTGCGTGACCGGTACGGTCGGCAGCAGCGCACGTACGTGCAGCCTGGCCACCTTTACCGAAGTCTTTCGACTGACCGCCGAACGGACGCTGGTAGATGCGGCCTTGTTCGGTGCGGGAGAACGGCAAGCCCATGTGCTCGAGTTCGAAGACCGCTTCCGGGCCTACGGAACACATGTATTCGATAGCGTCCTGGTCACCGATGTAGTCGGAACCCTTGACGGTATCGTACATGTGCCAGCGCCAGTCATCGTTCGGATCAGCAGACGCGATGGCGCAGGTGATGCCACCCTGGGCGGATACGGTGTGCGAACGAGTCGGGAAAACCTTGGTGACAACGGCAGTCTTGTGACCGCCCTGTGCCAGCTGCAGAGCAGCGCGCATGCCAGCACCGCCGCCGCCAATGATGATGGCGTCGAACGAAAGCGTATTAACTGTAGTAGACATGAATCAGATACCCCAAAGAATCTGCACACCCCAGACGAAGTAAGCGAACATCGCAACGCCGCATACTGCCTGGAAGAGGAAACGTACAGTGGTCGCGGACTTGCCGAACGCCATTGGCGTCAGGTAGTCGGTCGCGATGGTCCACATGCCGACCCAGGCGTGAGCGCCGAGGGCAACGAGGGCCAGGAGACTGAAGATACGCATCCAGTTATTGGCGAACAGTTCATGCCATTGGGCGTAGCCGATGCCTGGATTGGCAACGACGTATCCGATCAGGAAGATGAAGTAAGCCGCGAGAACGACCGCAGACACACGTTGCGCCATCCAGTCATAGAGGCCCGAACGCGACAGGTTCGTGACGTTAGTTACCATATCCAAACTCCTGCCAGAACGATTACCACCACGGAAACGGCGATAACGATTTTCGAGCCCAGCTTGCCGCCTTCCAGCGTCTCACCGATGCCCATGTCCATGATCAAATGGCGCACACCGGCTACCAAGTGATACAGCAGAGCGGACAGGATGCCCCAAATCACTAGCTTGGCTAGCGGACTGGTCAGACACGCTTTCACCTGACCGAAGCCTTCCTCGGAGCTCAGCGACTTGTCCAATGCGTAAAGCATGATGGCCAGGCTGACAAAGAGGATGACACCGGAGATACGGTGAAGAATGGACGTGTAAGCAGTGACTGGGAGTTTGATGGTCCTTAGGTCTAGGTTTACAGGTCGTTGGCTTTTCACGGCTTTTTTTTCACACTGAAGAGCCCCTAACAATCAGGGCAAAGTTGTTGGGGAGTGCACTGGTCAGGTAACCACCACCCAGGGATGCGACCCCCAATGAAAGCAAGCCCAAAAGCCCTTGGCGGTCGGTGGCCGAGTATAGACAGTTAGGCTACTAATGACAACGCGTTCACCTTCCCCTAATAGCGCATTGCACAAGTTGGATAAAAGGCGTAAATGGCAGTCAATTTCGAGGAAAAAGTCCGGTTAAAGCCTTCTGGAGCAAGACTTTAGGCAAATTGACATTCGAATTTATCTCACTATAGTGGTGCGGGCCCTGCGTGGGGGGTCTGTCTGATGATTTCAAGCATAAATAGGAGGCCACATGGCTGACAAAAAAGCGCAGTTGATCATCGAGGGCGCAGCCCCCGTCGAGCTGCCCATTTTAACCGGCACCGTTGGTCCCGATGTTATCGATGTTCGGGGCCTGACGGCCACGGGCCGTTTCACCTTTGACCCTGGTTTCATGTCGACCGCTTCCTGCGAGTCGAAGATCACCTATATCGACGGCGACAACGGCATTCTGCTGCACCGCGGCTACCCGATCGAACAGCTGGCTGAAAAGTCGGACTACCTGGAAACCTGCTATCTGCTGCTCAACGGCGAACTGCCGACCGCAGAACAGAAGGCCCAGTTCGTCAGCACCGTGAAGAACCACACCATGGTTCACGAGCAGTTGAAGACCTTCTTCAACGGCTTCCGTCGCGACGCCCACCCGATGGCCGTCATGTGCGGCGTAGTTGGCGCCCTCTCGGCCTTCTACCACGACTCCCTGGACATCAATAACCCGCAGCATCGCGAAATTTCCGCGATCCGCCTGGTTGCCAAGATGCCGACCCTGGCAGCGATGGTTTACAAGTACTCCATGGGCCAACCCATGATGTACCCGCGCAACGACCTGACGTACGCGGAAAACTTCCTGCACATGATGTTCAACACCCCGTGCGAGATCAAACCGATCAGCCCGGTACTCGCCAAGGCCATGGACCGGATTTTCATCCTCCATGCCGACCACGAGCAGAACGCATCGACCTCCACCGTACGCCTGGCCGGCTCTTCGGGTGCCAACCCGTTCGCCTGTATCGCCGCCGGCATCGCTGCACTGTGGGGCCCTGCCCACGGCGGCGCGAACGAGGCTGTCCTGACCATGCTTGACGAGATTGGCGATGTGTCGAACATCGACAAGTTCATCGCCAAGGCCAAGGACAAGAACGATCCGTTCAAGTTGATGGGCTTCGGTCACCGGGTTTACAAAAACCGCGACCCACGCGCCACCGTGATGAAGAAGACCTGCGACGAAGTGCTGAAGGAACTGGGCATCCAGAACGATCCGCAACTCGAACTGGCCATGCGCCTGGAAGAGATCGCCCTGACCGACCCGTACTTCATCGAGCGCTCGCTGTACCCGAACGTCGACTTCTACTCGGGGATCATCCTCAAGGCGATCGGCATTCCAACCAGCATGTTCACCGTGATCTTCGCTCTGGCGCGGACTGTCGGCTGGATCTCCCACTGGAAAGAAATGCTCTCCAGCCCGTACAAGATTGGCCGTCCGCGCCAGTTGTACACCGGCTACGAGTCGCGTGACATCACCAAGCTGGAAGACCGCAAGTAAGATCTTTCTTGCGATAGCGTGTTGAGTTGTACCGGGAACGGCCTCTATTTATATAGAGGCCGTTTTTGTTTGTGCGCTTTGGGTTGTGTGCGTATCCGTTTCTGCGGTGACGGCAGCTAATGGTTTCGCCCTTACGGCGAGTCACTTTCGAAAAGCGCGAAAGTAACCAAAGCGCTCTTGCCCCTTTCGTTCGGTGCCTCGCTGTGGCTCGGCATCCCCTCGCTCCGGCCCTGCTCCGTGGGCCCGCCGCCATCGGCCATCCATGGCCGGGGGCGGCTAACCCGGCATCCATGCCGGGTTGCCCACTGCGCAGAACCTCCACTCGGCCTCTCGAGGGGGCGTGTACCGCCACAGCCGCCGAGGCGGCCCGAAAGCCGGCCTGGCTCTTTGGATGCCCGCGCCGTCCTTCTTGGCTGCGCTCACTCATTCCGGACCTGTACACCAATTCTCTGTAGGAGCCGGCTTGCTGGCGATAGCGGTGGATCAGTCGACGCATTTATTGACTGGAAGGGCGCCATCGCCAGCAAGCCGGCTCCTACAAGGGATGGGGTTAACACGGTCAAAATTGTAGGAGCTGGCTTGCCAGCGATGGACGTCAACGATGGCGCGGATTGTCTGGATGAGCGCGGTGTGTGGGAGTTTTTCGCGAGCAAGCTCGCTCCTACAGAGAGAACTCACTCCGGTCGTTGATTTTGATTTTGATTTTGCTGTTGCTTTGGCTTTTGACCTTGATCCACCCGCCCCTTCGGGAGGCTGAGTGGAGGCGTTCATCCGGGGATTGGCGCGCAGCGCCGTTCGACGCAGTCGAACTCATCGCATGTAGGTGCCAGCGAAGCCAACCGGAGGGCGATGCCCCCGGATGAATGCCGGAGCGAGGGAACCCCGAGCCTGAGCGAGGGGCCGGACGCTCGGGGCGAGCCTTTTTTGCTTACTTTTTTTGGCGTTTGAAAAAAAGTGAGTCGCCGTAAGGGCGAAACCGTCAGCCGCCGTTACCGCAGAAATGGATATGTACATCTGTAAGAAAATGGTCGGCTGTAAGGCCGTCTTCGCGGGCAAGCCTCGCTCCTACAAAAAGCAATGCAGCAAAAGAAATGCCCCGATCTCTCGACCGGGGCATTTCTGTTCAACACAAATTACACAGACAAACTCAAAGCCTTAGTGCGAAACCGCCCCACTCGCCCCCAACCCAGTCTGCGAACGAACAAACTGCGGGAAGAACAGCGCCCGCTCATTATCCGCAGCAGTCGACTTGTCAGTAATCGAGAAGAACCAGATCCCCACAAACGCAATGGCCATGGAGAACAGCGCCGGGTATTCATACGGGAAGACCGCCTTCTCGTGACCCAGGATCTGCACCCAGATGGTTGGCCCCAGCACCATCAAACCAACAGCACTGACCAGACCCAGCCAGCCGCCGATCATCGCACCGCGAGTCGTCAGCTTCTTCCAGTACATCGAAAGCAGCAGCACCGGGAAGTTACAGCTCGCCGCGATGGAGAACGCCAGGCCCACCATGAACGCAATGTTCTGCTTCTCGAACAGAATACCCAGACCGATCGCCAGCACCGCCAGGGCGATGGTGGTGATTTTCGAGACACGAATCTCGTCTTTCTCGTTGGCCTTGCCTTTCTTGATCACGCTGGCATACAGGTCGTGAGACACCGCCGAAGCACCGGCCAGGGTCAGACCGGCAACCACTGCCAGAATGGTCGCGAACGCTACCGCCGAGATGAAGCCCAGGAAGATACTGCCACCGACCGCGTTGGCCAGGTGCACCGCCGCCATGTTGTTGCCGCCCAACAACGCGCCAGCCGCATCTTTGAAGGCCGGGTTGGTGCTGACCAGCAGGATCGCGCCGAAGCCGATGATGAAGGTCAGGATGTAGAAGTAACCAATGAAGCCGGTTGCATACAGCACGCTCTTACGGGCTTCTTTTGCGTCACTCACGGTGAAGAAGCGCATCAGGATGTGTGGCAGGCCAGCAGTACCGAACATCAGGGCCAGACCCAGGGAGAACGCGGAGATCGGGTCTTTCACCAGACCGCCCGGGCTCATGATCGCCTCACCTTTAGGGTGAACCTTGATCGCCTCGGAGAACAGTGCGCTGAAGTCGAAGTTGACGTGCTTCATCACCATCAGCGCCATGAACGAGGCACCGGACAGCAACAGCACAGCCTTGATGATTTGCACCCAAGTGGTCGCCAGCATGCCGCCGAACAGCACGTACATGCACATCAGGATACCAACCAGGATCACCGCAACGTGATAGTCGAGACCGAACAGCAGCTGGATCAGCTTGCCGGCACCAACCATTTGCGCGATCAGGTAGAACGCCACTACCACCAGCGAACCGCAAGCGGACAGCGAACGGATCTGGGTTTGCCCGAGGCGGTAGGACGCCACGTCGGCAAAGGTGTATTTACCCAGGTTACGCAGACGCTCGGCGATCAGGAACAGAATGATCGGCCAACCCACCAGGAAGCCGATCGAGTAGATCAGGCCGTCGTAGCCGGAGGTGAACACCAGCGCGGAAATACCCAGGAAGGACGCCGCGGACATGTAGTCGCCGGCAATCGCCAGACCGTTCTGGAAACCGGTGATCTTGCCGCCCGCCGCATAGTAGTCGGCCGCCGAGTTGTTTTTCTTGGAGGCCCAGTAAGTGATGTACAACGTTGCGCCGACGAACGCCACGAACATCAGGATCGCGGCCATGTTCAGGGGTTGTTTCTGCACGGCACCGGTCAGGGCGTCAGCCGCCCAGGCGCCAGGTGCGAAAGCTGCGATGCTCAATAGAGCCATTAGACGCCGGATCATTGCTGAGCCTCCTTGAGAATCGCATTGTTCAGGTCGTCGAATTCGCCATTGGCGCGTCGAACGTAGATCCCGGTCAGGATGAAGGCCGAGACAATCAGCCCGACACCGATCGGTATGCCCCAGGTAATCGATGACTCAGGGCTGATTTTCGCGCCCAGAATATGCGGCCCGTAAGCGATCAACAGGATGAATCCGGAGTAGAGACCAAGCATGATCGCCGAAAGAATCCAGGCGAACCTTTCTCGCTTACTAACCAGCTCCTTGAAGCGCGGGCTGTTTTGAATCGAGAGGTAAATGCTGTCGTTCATTGTTTTTATCCTCGCAGCACAGATTATTGTTGGAACGGTATCCACTCTATGCGGCTGCGGGGCAGGTTCCAGACGACCTTAGTATTAGAGCGACATGACAGAATCGCCATTTGTAGGAGCCAGCTTGCTGGCGATGGCGATCTTTCTGACGCCATCGCCAGCAAGCTGGCTCCTACAGAAAGCAAAAAGCCCCTTGGCTGTTATGCCAAGGGGCCTTGAGAAGTGCTGACCAGAAACGTCAGCTCAAATCATTTGGTCCAGTCTGCAACGCGCTCCGGGTGCTTGGCGACCCAATCCTTCGCAGCGGCTTCAGGCTTGGCACCGTCCTGAATCGCCAGCATGACTTCGCCGATTTCGTCTTTCGACGCCCACTGGAAGTTTTTCAGGAACTTGGCCACTTCCGGCGCTTTGGTTGCCAGTTCTTTGCTGCCGATGCTGTTCACGGTTTCAGCCGCGCCATAAACGCCTTTCGGGTCTTCCAGGAAGCGCAGTTTCCACTTGGCGAACATCCAGTGCGGCACCCAACCGGTGACGGCAATGGATTCGTTTTTCTTCTCGGCACGGGTCAGCTCGGCAATCATGCCGGCGCCGGAACTGGCCTTGAGTTGGTAACCGGTCAGGTCGTAATCCTTGATTGCCTGCTCGGTCTTGAGCATCACACCTGAACCGGCGTCGATGCCGACAATACGTTTTTTGAAGCTGTCGTCGGTTTTCAGGTCATCAAGGGTTTTAGCTTTCACGTACTCCGGCACGATCAAGCCGATTTTTGCATCCTTGAAGTTCGGGCCGTAGTCGACGACCTGATCCTTGTTCTTGGTCCAGTATTCGCCGTGAGTCACCGGCAGCCAGGCGGACAGCATGGCGTCGAGTTTGCCTGTGGCCACACCCTGCCACATGATCCCGGTGGCGACAGCTTGCAGCTTCACGTCATAACCCAGTTTCTGCTTGATCACTTCGGCCGCCACGTGGGTGGTCGCGACGCTGTCGGACCAGCCGTCAACGTAACCGATGCTCAGGGTTTTGCTCTCGGCATTGGCCATCGTGGAGCCAATCGCAAGTACCAGTGCGGCACCCGCGCCTAAAAGTCGTCGCATCTTCATCGTTACTTCCCCGAAAGTGCTGCGCTCGACGGATGCCGAGTCGCGTCAACGTATTGTTATGGTGCACTGCGCGCCCATCACGCCTCACCGCAAACTCGTACGATCATCAGCGCGTTTTATTAATGAGAACACTGACGCCTCGATAATCAACCTGACGCCAACCTGAACCTGTGCTGTCAGCGACCTCAAGGCATCGAGAAACGACATCAGAACGCCATTAATCACGAGCACCTGAAAGGCCTCGGGCGATCCGCCCGAACTTTGCATGTCAAAATTATGCGAGCCACCAAGCGCGGGACAAATGCGGGTAACATGCGCGGCTTTGCTCCCAGACGGCCTGACCATGCCCGCGACATCACGCTTTCCTTTTTTCGCTTACCTTTTCGCCTGCCTGCTGGGGCTCTTTGCTCTCGGCGGTTTTTGGTACGGCCTCGGCAAACCGGTGATTCTGCCGGACGTGGCCAGCGCGACGCACAAACTGCAATGCGCCTCCTACACCCCGTTCGACAAGGACCAATCGCCGTTCGATCAGCCGTTCAAGTTGCGCCCCGAGCGCATGGACGCCGACCTCGCGCTGCTGGCCACCCGCTTCGAATGCATTCGTACCTATTCCATGACCGGCCTTGAAGCCTTGCCCGACCTGGCGCGCAAACATGGTCTGAAGTTGATGATCGGTGCGTGGGTGAACAGCAACCCGGTGGACACCGAGAAAGAAGTCGACCTGCTGATCGCCTCGGCCAACGCCAACCCGGATGTGGTCACGTCGGTGATCGTCGGCAACGAAGCCCTGTTGCGCAAGGAAGTCACCGGTACGCAATTGGCCAGGCTGATCAACAAGGTCAAAAGCCAGGTCAAGCAGCCTGTCACTTATGCCGACGTCTGGGAGTTCTGGCTCAAACACCCGGAAATTGCCCCGGCGGTGGACTTCCTGACCATTCACCTGCTGCCGTATTGGGAAGACGATCCGTCGAACATCGACGCCGCGCTGCAACATGTTCGCGAAGTGCGCCAGGTGTTCGGCAACAAATTCGCCCCCAAAGACGTGATGATTGGCGAAACCGGCTGGCCGAGCGAGGGTCGTCAACGCGAAACCGCGCTGCCGAGCCGGGTCAATGAGGCCAAGTTCATTCGCAGCTTTGTGATCATGGCCGAACAGGAAGGCTGGCACTACAACCTGATCGAGGCGTTCGACCAACCCTGGAAACGCGCCAGCGAAGGGGCCGTTGGTGGTTACTGGGGCCTGTTTGACGCCGACCGTCAGGACAAGGGCGTGCTGGCCGGTCCGGTGTCGAACGTGCCGTACTGGTCGCAATGGCTGGCGGTGGGCGGGATGATTTTCCTTGGCACGCTGATCCTTGGCGGTCGTGTACGCAGTACCCGCTCTGCGTTGGTGCTACCGCTGCTCGGCGCTTTGGCGGCCTGTTCGATTGGCGCCTGGGGCGATCTGGCACGCGTCACCACCCGGTTTACCAGTGAATGGTTGTGGGTTGCGTTGCTGACGGCTTTGAACCTGTTGGTACTGGTGCATGCAGCGCTGACACTGAGTGACCGTAGCGGCTGGCGTCTACGGACCTTCAATGTGCTGGAGCGTCGGGCCGGCTGGTTGCTGGTAGCAGCAGGTTTTACAGCGGCGGTGATGATGCTGGAACTGGTGTTCGATCCGCGTTATCGCAGCTTTCCGAGCGTAGCTTTCATCCTGCCCGCACTGGTTTATCTGTGCCGGCCGGTGAGCGTGCCACGTCGTGAAATCGCGCTTCTGACCTTCATCATCGGTGCCGGCATTGCGCCGCAGCTGTATCGCGAAGGTTTGCAGAATCAGCAGGCCTGGGGCTGGGCGCTGGTGAGTGTGTTGATGGTGGCGGCGTTGTGGCGCTGTTTGCGGGTTCGCAAGGGCTGATGGCCCCATCGCGAGCAGGCTCGCTCCCACATTTGATCTCCATCGTTCACATAATTTGTGTTCACTGAAGATCTACTGTGGGAGCGAGCCTGCTCGCGATGGCGATCTGTCAGGCGCTACGAGACGCCCGGACCAACCGCAACCCCGCAATCACCACCGCAAACACAGCCATCGTCGTGTTGTACAACGCCAACGCCGGAAACCCGAACACCAACGTCAACACCGCCAACCACCACCCTGCCCGCCCCGGCAACACGAAGCCGATCACGGCGGCGGCCACTGCCGCCCAACCCAACACCTGGAAATGAATCATCAGGCCCAGGTTCGAACGGACCAGGCATTCCCAGCGGCTCGCCTCGTCCACGCAGAGGCCGACCCATTGCGCATCCTCCATGAAGCCATACCGCGCGCCATAACTGGCGGCCAGCCATAAAGGCAGCAAAACAAGCAGCAGAATTACCGGTAAACGGCGGGACATGAAGCACTCCAATCAGCGAAAAACGGCGGCCAGCTTAATCCCCCGGCAGCCTGACGCAAGCCTTAACAACAGTTAACTGGGCACTCAATCACTGCAAAGTGTATCGTCCAGCTACTATTACTCTGAAATTTGGCCTGATTGGTGTCGATACATGGCACTTTGGCGCAACCCCCGTGGTCATAGCCTGCGAACTTCATTCGGCACCTTTCTATAAGGGATCCAGTCATGCTCCGTTCCTTGCGCTTCGCCGCCCTGTTTAGCGGCCTTATCTTGAGTGCGTCCGCACTGGCGGTCGATATCGACGCCGCCAGTTATGGCTATCCCTTGACCAACCCGTTCGAGGCGACCATCGCCACGACGCCACCGGACCTGCGTCCGGAGTTGCCGCTTGACGATGACATCGACCAGGAAACCCGCAGCGTCACGCTGCGCCCGGAGCGTGAGTTCGAACTGCCGGACAACTTCTGGCCGGTGAAGAAGCTGACCTACCGCATCGCCACCCAGGATAAAGCCGCCCCGTTGATCTTCCTGATCGCCGGCACCGGTGCGCGCTATGACAGCAGCCTTAACGAATACCTGAAAAAGCTCTACTACAAGGCGGGTTACCACGTGGTGCAACTGTCGTCGCCCACCAGCTTCGACTTCATGAGCGCCGCTTCACGCTTTGCCACACCCGGCATCACCAAGGATGACGCCGAAGACATGTACCGGGTGATGCAGGCCGTGCGGGCACAAAACCCGAAAGTGGCCGTCACCGATTACTACCTGACCGGCTACAGCCTGGGGGCGCTGGATGCGGCATTTGTCGCGCATCTGGATGAAACCCGCCGCAGCTTCAACTTCAAGAAAGTCTTGCTGCTGAACCCGCCGGTGAACCTCTACACCTCGATCACCAACCTCGACAAGCTGGTCCAGACAGAGGTCAAGGGCATCACCAACACCACCACGTTCTATGAACTGGTACTGAACAAACTGACCCGTTACTTCCAGCAGAAAGGCTACATCGACCTCAACGACGCCCTGCTCTACGACTTCCAGCAGTCCAAGCAGCACCTGACCAACGAACAGATGGCCATGCTGATCGGCACGTCGTTCCGCTTCTCGGCGGCCGACATCGCTTTCACCTCGGACCTGATCAACCGTCGCGGCCTGATCACCCCGCCGAAAACGCCCATCACCGAAGGCACCAGCCTCACGCCGTACCTCAAGCGTGCGCTGCAGTGCGACTTCGACTGCTACATCACCGAACAAGTGATCCCGATGTGGCGCGCGCGCACTGACGGCGGCAGCCTGCTGCAACTGATCGACCAGGTCAGCCTGTATGCCCTGAAGGATTACCTGCACGACAGCCCGAAAATCGCGGTCATGCACAACGCTGACGACGTGATCCTAGGCCCGGGTGACCTTGGTTTCCTGCGCAAGACCTTCGGTGATCGCTTGACTGTTTATCCACTGGGCGGCCACTGCGGCAACCTTAACTATCGCGTCAACAGCGACGCCATGCTGGAGTTCTTCCGTGGCTAAATACCTCCTGCTTATCGCAGCGTTACTCTGTGCAGGCGTCGCCAATGCCGACAACAGCAAAGCCAACGCCCCGGTGGTCGTCGACAGTGACGGCTTCAAGGAGCCACTGAGCAAACTCAAGTTCAACCCAGGCCTGGACCAGCGCGAATTCGAGCGCTCGACACTCAGCGCGCTGGCTGTCTACGACCCGCTGGAAGAGTGGAACCGCCGGGTGTACCACTTCAATTACCGCTTCGACCAATGGGTGTTCCTGCCGGTGGTCGACGGGTATCGCTACATCACGCCAAGCTTCCTGCGCACCGGGGTCAGCAACTTCTTCAACAACCTCGGCGACGTACCGAACCTGCTCAACAGCCTATTGCAGTTCAAGGGCCAACGTTCGATGGAAACCACTGCGCGCCTGCTGCTCAACACCACCATCGGCATCGCCGGCCTGTGGGACCCGGCCACCGCCATGGGCCTGCCGCGCCAGAGCGAAGACTTCGGCCAGACGCTCGGTTTCTACGGCGTACCGGGCGGCGCCTACTTCGTGCTGCCGATCCTCGGCCCATCCAACATCCGCGACACCGGCGGCCTGGCCGTGGACTTCACCGCCGAATCAGCGATCAACTTCCTGAACGTCTCCGAAGTCAGTTCCAACCACCCTGAAGTGTGGGCCCTGCGCAGCATCGACAAGCGCCACCAGACCAGCTTCCGCTACGGCCAACTGAACTCGCCGTTCGAATACGAAAAGGTGCGCTACGTGTACACCGAGTCGCGCAAGTTGCAGATCGCCGAGTAATTCATCGGCAACAAAAAAGGCCATTCGATGTGAATCGAATGGCCTTTTTCATGCCTGTCGCAATTCAACTGTAGGAGCTGGCTTGCCAGCGATGGCGTCCGAAAGGACTGTATCGGGCTTGAAATCCCATCGCCGGCAAGCCGGCTCCTACAGGTTCAGCGTTTGACTGCCCGCCAGATCTTGCTGACAACCATCACACCCGCCAACACCACCGCACCCGCCACAATTCCCGCTACCGCATTCAGCAGCGTTGGCACGACAAACCCCGCACCGCCCGCCCCTGCGCTGACACCTTCAATCCAGTGATGAACCACCGGCACGCCGTGAGTGAGAATTCCGCCGCCCACCAGGAACATCGCCGCCGTCCCGATCACCGACAGGCTTTTCATCATGTACGGCGCCGCACGCAGAATCCCGCCGCCAATGCTTTTGGCCATCTGGCCGGGCTTCTGGGTCAGCCACAGACCGAGGTCATCGAGCTTGACGATGCCGGCTACCAGGCCGTAGACGCCGATGGTCATGACGATGGCAATGCCCGACAGCACGATGACTTGCTGGGTCAGCGACGCATCGGCCACGGTGCCGAGGGTGATGGCGATGATTTCCGCCGAAAGAATGAAGTCGGTACGGATGGCGCCCTTGATCTTGTCCTTTTCGAACGCCACCAGATCCACCGCCGGGTCGGCCACAGCCTCGACAAGCTCCGCATGCTCGGCCTGGTCTTCAGCCTTGCTGTGCAGGAATTTGTGCGCAAGTTTTTCGAAACCTTCGAAACACAGGTAGGCGCCGCCGACCATCAGCAACGGCGTAACCAGCCACGGAATGAATGCACTGATCGCCAGCGCTGACGGCACCAGAATCAGTTTGTTGAGAAACGAGCCCTTCGCCACGGCCCAAACGACCGGGATTTCCCGTTCGGCACGTACGCCGCTGACCTGCTGGGCATTGAGCGCCAGATCGTCACCGAGCACGCCGGCGGTTTTCTTGGCGGCCATTTTGGTCATCAACGCCACATCGTCGAGTACCGCGGCAATGTCGTCGATCAGCAACAGTAAACTGCTTCCTGCCATGAATCAGGTGTCCTTCTGGAATGAATGCTGCGCAGCATAGCGCGGCCGAGCGCCACACGGGGCATTCTTGAGCGCCGCGCGAGGCCGGTGCTACCATGCGCAACCGCCAGAACAGGCAAGGAACCACCTGGTTTATGAGCACTATCCGCGAGCGCAACAAAGAACTGATCCTGCGTGCCGCCAGTGAAGAATTTGCCGACAAGGGCTTCGCTGCGACCAAAACCAGTGACATCGCAGCCAAGGCGGGATTGCCCAAGCCCAACGTCTACTACTACTTCAAATCCAAGGAAAACCTCTACCGCGAGGTTCTGGAAAGCATCATCGAGCCGATTCTGCAGGCCTCGACGCCGTTCAACGCCGACGGCGTGCCCAGCGAAGTGCTGAGCGGCTACATTCGCTCGAAAATCCGCATCTCCCGCGACTTGCCCTTCGCCTCCAAGGTGTTCGCCAGCGAAATCATGCACGGCGCCCCGCACCTGAGCGCCGACCTGGTCGAACAACTGAACAGCCAGGCGAAACACAACATCGACTGCATCCAGACCTGGATCGACCGCGGCCAGATCGCCCCCATCGACCCCAACCACCTGATGTTCAGCATCTGGGCCGCGACCCAGACCTATGCCGACTTTGACTGGCAGATTACAGCCATCACCGGCAAGGCCAAGCTGGATGAAGAGGATTATGAAGCGGCGGCACAGACGATTATCCGGTTGGTGCTTAAAGGGTGTGAGCCGGACTGATAGACCGCGATGAAGGCAACTCGATTTCAGCTCAAACCCAAACAGCATCCCACAACGGATAATCGCCAAGCTTCCCGACCAGTCCAGCCCGCAACGGGTTGGCTACCACATATCGAGCCAGTTTCACCAAATCCTCTTCCCGCCGCAGTGCCCGATCATGAAATCCTCTCTGCCAGAGACTGGTGCTTCGACCGGTAGACTGATTTATGGCTTTGGTGCTCATCGACTTGGTTTTTTGCATCAGCTCACTCAAAGATCCCTTCTGCAACTCAATCAACCAATGAAAGTGATCGTGCATGACCACCCAGGCCAGTGAATTAGCGAAACCTTGATCCTGAGCGCAGCGAAATTGATTAACCACCACTCTACCCAAAGTGAAGTCTTTGAATATCGGCTCTCGGTCGCGTGTAATGGTAGTCAGCAGATAAATCCGGTTGGGCTCGGTATAACGGCCAATGCGCAGGCGATTTGACGCGGGTAGATCAGGCATTCCTTTGCCCCTTGCATGATTAATTCATGAAGAAGGCTAGTCCTGATATTACCCAAGGGTGGGGCAGACATTTAGATGGATGTGTCTGACGGTTTGTCATCGCCAGCAGGCTGGCTCCCACAGTTGATCTCTGACACTCAGATGTTCCCTGTGGGAGCCAGCCTGCTGGCGATAGCGGCGGATCAGTCACCCGTGATTCAAGCTGCCACCCCCGCATCCGCCTTCAACCCCAGCGCCTCGATCGCATTGATCGCACACTGCTCATCAACATCCGACAAATCCCCGCTGATGCCCACAGCTCCCAGCACATTGCCGTCCTGATCCCGAATCAACACACCGCCCGGTGCCGGCACCACGCTGCCCTGCCCCAGGCTGTTCAACGCCGCGATAAACGCCGGGCGCTGCTGGGCGTCCAGCGCCAGCAGGCGTGAGCCTTTGCCCAGCGCAATGGCGCCCCAGGCTTTGCCGATGGCGATCTGCGGGCGCAGCAGGCTGGCGCCGTCTTCGCGTTGCAGGGAAACCAGGTGTCCGCCGGCATCCAGCACGGCGATGGTCAAAGGGGCCGCGTTGATTGCACGCGCGGCGGAGATGGCCTGACTGGTCAGGTTGACTGCCACTTTCAAGGTTAAAGCGCTCATGGTGCCGTCCTCATTTTGTTATAGGGAAAGCGGAAGGACTGCGCGCTTGCACCGCAGTCCGATGCAACAAATAGAACACAATGAGTTATTTTTTTGTATACAATAATTATCGAAAAGCGCCACATGCGACGAAAAGCCACAGCAGAACAGGCTTCCGACGAATGAAACAGTCGCTTGAGAAAATGGATTGACCTGCGCCGTCCGCCGTGAATACACTCTGCGCAAAGCCACTTGTATACAATTACAAAACGTAAGAGACACAAAACCATGAGCAAAATGAGAGCAATCGAAGCCGCCGTTCTGGTGATGCGCCGCGAAGGGGTTGATACCGCTTTTGGCATCCCCGGTGCCGCCATCAACCCGTTGTACTCCGCCCTGCAAAAGGTCGGCGGCATCGATCACGTCCTCGCTCGACACGTTGAAGGCGCGTCGCACATGGCCGAGGGCTACACCCGCACCAAGGCCGGCAACATCGGCGTGTGCATCGGCACTTCCGGCCCGGCCGGTACTGACATGGTCACCGGGCTCTACAGCGCCTCGGCCGACTCGATCCCGATTCTGTGCATCACCGGGCAAGCACCCCGCGCCCGTATGCACAAGGAAGACTTCCAGGCTGTCGACATCACCACCATCGTCAAGCCAGTGACCAAGTGGGCGACCACTGTCATGGAACCGGGCCAGGTGCCGTATGCGTTCCAGAAAGCCTTCTACGAAATGCGCTCCGGCCGTCCAGGCCCAGTGCTGATCGACCTGCCGTTCGACGTGCAGATGGCCGAAATCGAATTCGACATCGACGCCTACGAACCGCTGCCACTGGCCAAGCCAACCGCTAACCGCGTGCAAATCGAGAAGGCCCTGGCCATGCTCGATCAGGCCGAGCGTCCATTGCTGGTCGCCGGTGGCGGCATCATCAATGCCGACGCCAGCGAGTTGCTGGTGGAATTCGCCGAGCTGACCGGCATTCCGGTCATCCCAACCCTGATGGGCTGGGGCACGATCCCGGACGATCACCCGTTGATGGTCGGCATGGTGGGCTTGCAGACTTCGCACCGTTACGGCAACGCCACCCTGCTGAAGTCCGACGTGGTACTGGGCGTCGGCAACCGTTGGGCCAACCGCCACACCGGCTCGATTGACGTGTACACCGAAGGCCGCAAGTTCATTCACGTTGACATCGAGCCGACGCAAATCGGCCGCGTGTTCAACCCGGACCTGGGCATCGTCTCCGACGCCGCTGCCGCGCTGACCGTGTTCATCGAAGTCGCTCGCGAATGGCAAGCCGCCGGCAAGCTGAAAAACCGCAGCGCCTGGCTGCAAGACTGCCAGCAGCGCAAAGCCAGCCTGCAACGCAAAACGCACTTCGACAACGTGCCAGTCAAACCGCAGCGCGTTTACGAAGAGATGAACCAGGTGTTCGGCAAAGACACCTGCTACGTCAGCACCATCGGTCTGTCGCAGATTGCCGGCGCGCAGTTCCTGCACGTCTACAAGCCGCGTCACTGGATCAACTGCGGTCAGGCCGGCCCGCTGGGCTGGACCATTCCGGCTGCACTGGGCGTGGTCAAGGCCGATCCGAACCGCAAGGTTGTGGCGCTGTCGGGCGACTATGACTTCCAGTTCATGATCGAAGAATTGGCGGTGGGCGCGCAGTTCAAGCTGCCGTACATCCACGTTGTGGTAAACAATTCGTACCTGGGGCTGATTCGTCAGGCCCAGCGCGGTTTCGACATGGACTACTGCGTGCAGCTGTCCTTCGATAACCTGAACGCTCCGGAACTCAACGGTTACGGTGTCGATCACGTCGCGGTTGCCGAAGGCCTCGGTTGCAAGGCGCTGCGTGTGTTCGAACCGGCTCAGATCCAGCCTGCACTGCGCAGGGCCCAGGAGCTGATCGAAGAGTTCAAGGTGCCGGTGATCGTCGAGATTATTCTGGAGCGCGTGACCAACATTTCCATGGGCACCGAGATCAACGCCGTCAACGAATTCGAAGACCTGGCGCTGGTCGGCAACGATGCGCCGACCGCGATTTCGCTGCTTGATTAACAGCTGACCGCCTCCCCCCTGTAGGAGCGAGGCTTGCCCGCGAAGGCGTCGTGCCATTCAACATTGATGCCGACTGACACAACGCCTTCGCGGGCAAGCCTCGCTCCTACAGAGGGAGCTCACACATTTACGGGAGACCACCATGCCGCGTTTCGCAGCCAACCTGTCCATGCTGTTCACCGAACAGGATTTTCTCGCCCGTTTCGAAGCGGCCGCCAAGGCCGGCTTCAGTGGTGTCGAATACCTGTTCCCTTACGATTTCAGCTCCGCCGAGATCAAGGCCAAGCTCGACGCCAACGGTCTGACCCAGGTGTTGTTCAACCTGCCGGCCGGTGACTGGGCCAAGGGCGAACGCGGTATCGCGTGCCTGCCGGACCGGGTTGAAGAGTTCCGCGCCGGGGTCGATCTGGCCATTGCCTACGCGCAAGTGCTGGGCAACACCCAGGTCAACTGCCTGGCCGGTATTCGTCCACAAGGTGTCGACGATGCCACCGTGGAAAAAACCTTTGTCGCCAACCTCAAGTACGCGGCCGACAAGCTGCAAGCGGCGGGCATCAAACTGGTGATGGAAGCGATCAACACCCGCGACATCCCAGGGTTCTACCTGAACAACACGGCGCAAGCCCTGTCGATTCGCGAACAGGTCGGCAGCGCCAATCTGTTCCTGCAATACGACATCTATCACATGCAAATCATGGAAGGCGACCTGGCCCGCACCCTGCAATCGCACCTCGGTGAAATCAATCACGTGCAATTGGCGGACAACCCGGGGCGCAACGAACCAGGCACTGGTGAAATCAATTACCGCTTCCTGTTCGAACACCTGGACCGGATTGGTTATCAGGGTTGGGTCGGTTGCGAATACAAGCCGCTGACCACCACCGAAGCAGGCCTGGGCTGGCTGAAAACCCATAACGCGATCTGATCGAAAACCGCGTCATCGTTCTTCGCGGGCAAGCCTCGCTCCTACGAACAACCCTGCCCCTGTAGGAGCGAGGCTTGCCCGCGAAGGCGCCCTCGCTGACACCCACGAATTTTGCGAACAGAGCAATAAAAACAAGAGGATTTTCTCATGGCTAAAATCGGATTTATCGGCACCGGCATCATGGGCCACCCAATGGCGTTGAACCTGCAGAAAGCCGGTCACAGCCTGTTCCTGTCGGCGCACCACGATGCCGCGCCTGCCGACCTGATCGCCGGTGGCGCTGTCGCCCTGGCGAACCCGAAAGAAGTCGCGCAAGAAGCTGAATTCATCATCGTCATGGTGCCGGATACCCCGCAGGTCGATGACGTGCTGTTCCGCGCCGACGGTATTGCGGCCGGTGTCGGCAAGGGCAAAGTCGTCATCGACATGAGCTCGATCTCGCCCACCGCCACCAAAGCCTTCGCGGCCAAGATCAACGAAAAAGGCGCGCAGTACCTCGACGCGCCGGTGTCCGGCGGTGAAGTCGGTGCCAAGGCTGCGACCCTGAGCATCATGGTCGGCGGCGATGCCGATGCCTTCGAACGCGCCTTGCCGCTGTTCCAGGCGATGGGCAAGAACATCACCCTGGTGGGCGGTAACGGCGACGGTCAAACCGCGAAAGTGGCGAACCAGATCATCGTCGCGCTGAACATTCAGGCCGTGGCCGAAGCCCTGCTGTTCGCTTCGAAAAACGGTGCCGATCCAGCCAAGGTGCGTGAAGCGCTGATGGGCGGTTTCGCTTCGTCGAAAATCCTCGAAGTGCATGGCGAACGCATGATCAAGGGCACCTTCGACCCAGGCTTCCGCATCAGCCTGCACCAGAAGGACCTGAACCTAGCCCTGCAAGGTGCCAAGGAGCTGAACATCAACCTGCCGAACACCGCCAACACCCAGCAAGTGTTCAGCACCTGCGCGGCCATCGGTGGCAGCAACTGGGACCACTCGGCGCTGATCAAAGGCCTGGAGCACATGGCGAATTTCTCGATTCGCGATAAGAACTAAGTCTCTGTCTGACCCTGTGGGAGCTAGCCTGCTAGCGATGAAATCGACGCGGTGTGTCTGGTAGACCTCAGCGCCTGAATCGCTAGCAGGCTAGCTCCCACAAGGGGCCGAGTTGCCCTCCAATAACAAGAATTCCGGGAGCCCGCCATGTCGGTCGATCCGCAACAATTCCTGCGTGAGCTGTTTGCCACAGCCATTGACGCGGCCCATCCGCAGCAAGTCCTCGAAGCTCATTTGCCCACTGACCGCAGTGGTCGCGTGATCGTCATCGGCGCCGGCAAAGCTGCCGCCGCCATGGCCCAAGTGGTCGAGCGCTGCTGGCAGGGTGAAGTGTCCGGCCTGGTGGTGACGCGTTACGGTCACGGCGCCCCGTGCGAAAAAATCGAAGTCGTCGAAGCCGCTCACCCGGTGCCGGACGCCGCTGGCCTGGCCGTCGCCAAGCGTGTGCTGGATCTGGTCAGCAACCTGAGCGAAGACGACCGCGTCATCTTTCTGCTCTCCGGTGGCGGTTCTGCGTTGCTCGCCCTTCCGGCCCAAGGCATCACGCTCGCCGACAAGCAATCGATCAACAAAGCCCTGCTCAAATCCGGCGCGACCATCGGCGAGATGAACTGCGTGCGCAAGCACCTCTCGGCGATCAAGGGCGGCCGTCTCGGTAAAGCCTGCTGGCCCGCCACTGTTTATACCTATGCGATTTCCGATGTACCGGGCGACCTCGCCACGGTCATCGCTTCCGGCCCCACCGTGGCCGACCCGAGCACCTCCGCCGAAGCGCTGGCGATCCTCAAGCGCTACGACATTGAAGTCCCGGCGTCGGTGCGCAACTGGCTGCAAAGCCCGGAATCGGAGACGGTCAAACCCGGCGACCCGAGCCTGGCGCGCAGTCATTTCCAATTGATCGCCCGCCCGCAACAGTCGCTTGAAGCCGCTGCAGTGAAAGCCCGTCAGGCCGGTTTCAGTCCGCTGATCCTCGGCGACCTGGAAGGCGAATCCCGCGAAGTGGCCAAGGTTCACGCCGGCATCGCGCGGCAAGTGGTCCTGCATGGCCAGCCATTGGCGGCGCCGTGCGTGATCCTTTCGGGCGGTGAAACCACGGTCACCGTGCGCGGCAATGGTCGCGGCGGACGCAACGCCGAATTCCTCCTGAGCCTGACCGACAGCCTCAAAGGCTTGCCCGGCGTCTACGCGCTGGCCGGCGACACCGATGGCATCGACGGCTCCGAAGACAATGCCGGGGCGATCATGACCCCGGACAGCTACGCCCGCGCCGCCGCCCTCGGTTTGAGCGCCAGCGATGAACTCGACAACAACAATGGCTACGGCTATTTCGCGGCGCTCGACGCGTTGATCGTCACCGAGCCGACCCGCACCAACGTCAACGACTTCCGCGCCATCCTGATTCTCGAGAGCACAAAAAATGACGCCTGATAAAAAGGTCAAAATCCTCGCCACCCTCGGCCCCGCCACCGACGGGATCGAAGACATCCGCGAGCTGGTGCAGGCCGGGGTCAACATCTTCCGCCTGAACTTCAGCCACGGCGATCACGCCGACCACGCTCAACGCTATCAATGGATTCGTGAAGTCGAGCGCCAACTGAATTATCCGCTCGGGATCCTGATGGACCTGCAAGGCCCGAAACTGCGGGTCGGCAAGTTCGCCGAAGGCAAGGTGCAGTTGCATCGCGGTCAGGCCCTGCGCCTGGACCTGGACCCGACGCCGGGCGATCAACGCAGGGTCAACCTGCCGCACCCGGAAATCATCGCCGCGCTGGAGCCGGGCATGGACTTGCTGCTCGACGACGGCAAACTGCGACTGCGCGTGGTCACCAAATACGCCGACGCAATCGACACCACGGTGCTCAATGGCGGCGAACTCTCGGACCGCAAAGGCGTGAACGTGCCGCAAGCGGTGCTGGAGTTGAGCCCGCTGACGGCCAAGGATCGTCGCGATCTGACTTTCGGTCTGGAGTTGGGCGTGGATTGGGTCGCGCTGTCGTTCGTGCAGCGCCCGGAAGACATTCGCGAAGCGCGTGAACTGATCGGCGACAAAGCGTTTTTGATGGCCAAGATCGAGAAGCCATCGGCGGTCACGCAACTGCGGGAAATCGCCGAATTGAGCGACGCGATCATGGTTGCCCGTGGCGACCTCGGCGTCGAAGTGCCCGCCGAAAGCGTGCCGCAGATTCAGAAGAACATCATCAGCATCTGCCGCCAACTCGGCAAACCGGTGGTGGTGGCGACGCAGATGCTGGAGTCGATGCGCTTCTCCCCGGCCCCGACCCGCGCCGAAGTCACCGATGTGGCCAACGCTGTGGCCGAAGGTGCCGATGCGGTGATGCTGTCGGCGGAAACCGCATCCGGCGAATACCCGATAGAAGCTGTGCAGATGATGAGCAAGATCATCCGCCAGGTGGAAAACGGTCCGGACTATCAGACGCAACTGGACGTCAGCCGGCCGAAAGCCGAGGCGACCGTTTCCGATGCGATCAGCTGTGCAATTCGTCGCATCAGTAACGTGTTGCCGGTGGCGGTGCTGGTGAACTACAGCGAATCCGGCACGTCGAGTCTACGGGCGGCGCGGGAACGGCCGACGGTGCCGATTCTGAACCTGACGCCGAACCTGCAGACCGCTCGCCGCTTGACCGTGGCGTGGGGGGTGCATTCGGTGGTCAATGATCGTCTGCGCCAGGTGGATGAAGTGTGTTCGACAGCGCTGGAGATTGCGCAGGCGCAGGGCATGGCGCAGCGCGGGGACACGTTATTGATCACGGCGGGTGTGCCGTTTGGGCAGCCTGGGTCGACTAACTCTTTGCGTATCGAGACGTTGATCTAGAGCGCCCATACCGGCCTCATCGCCAGCAGGCTGGCTCCCACATTGGTTTTGTGTCGATAACGAAATCAAGACTGAACGCAGATTCAGTGTGGGAGCCAGCCTGCTGGCGATGCTGGCGACTCGGTTTCACTGAAACACCCACAGACTTCATCATGCCTGCCAACCACTTCAACACCCACTGCCCCGATTGGGCGACTGCCCTGCTCAACGGCTTCAGCCAGATTTTCCTCCAGCGCCATCCGCTGTTTGGTCTGTTGTGCCTGCTCGCCATTCTATTCACCGCACCGGCCCTGCTCGGCGGTGCGTTGCTGGGCGGTGTCGCCGGTTTGCTCACCGCGCAACGTCGCCACTACGCCAAGGCCGATCGTCAGGCCGGGCTGTTCAGTTACAACGGTGTCCTGCTCGGTTTGCTGCTGAGCCTGTATTTCCCCTGGTCCGCGCTGTTGCCGCCGCTGATCATTGCTGCGGGTGGATTGAGCGCGATGCTCACTCAGCAGTGGCTCAAACGCATCCGGGTCAGCCAATACCTGCCGGCCTATACGGCGCCCTTCGTGGGATTGGGCTGGTTGCTGCTGTGCTTCGCCACCCCCTCGACCGAAGCCCATTTGATCGAAGTCAGTGCGTTGAACATGCTCCTCGCCCCCCTGAAAGGCCTCGGCCAGGTGATGTTCCTCGGCCATCCGCTGGCCGGTGCGATGATTGCCGTGGGTTTGCTGATCGCTGATCGCCGCGCATTCTGCTGGGCGATGCTGGCGTCTGCCGCGGGCATGGGCTGGAGCCTGCTGCATCAAGACTTCTATAGCGCATTGATCGGCCTCGGTGGCTATAACGCCGTACTCGCCGCCCTCGCCCTCAGCTCGCTGCGCCAGCAACCGTGGCTGCCGCTCATCGGCATCGCAGCGGCGCTGTTGCTGACGCCGGTGTTTGCCGCCATCGGTCTGCCAACGCTGACCGCGCCGTTTATCCTCGCCTGCTGGCTGATCCGCACGGTTATGCAAATGTTCGGCAAAACCACCGTCGCCGGTACGCCTTGCACTCTGGAGGAGAATCACCCTAGGCTGCGCTGATTCTCGATTCAGGCGTTATCCATGGACAGCAGCAAAAACTGGCGTGAAGACCTTTACGTCATGGTTTTCCAGAGCGACACCAAGGCCGGGCGGCGCTTCGACGGCATTCTGCTGTTGATCATCCTCGCCAGCATCGTCATCGTGATGCTCGACAGCATCGACACGATTCATCAGAACTACGCCAACGTGTTGGCGTACATCGAGTGGGGCTTCACGGTCATTTTCGCCATCGAATATGGCCTGCGCCTGTACTGTTCGCCCAAGCCGCTGCGTTATGCGTTCAGCTTCTATGGGCTGGTGGATTTGCTGGCGATCGTGCCCGGCATTCTTGCGCTGTATTACGCCGATGCGCAGTACCTGCTGATTATCCGGATCATCCGGATGCTGCGGATTTTCCGCGTGCTCAAGCTCAGTCCGTACCTCAAGCAAGCCAATTACCTGATGTTGGCGCTGCGTGGCAGCAAGCAGAAGATCGTGGTGTTTCTGGTCAGTGTCTGCACGCTCGTCACGGTGTTCGGCACGCTGATGTACGTGATCGAAGGCCCGGAGCATGGCTTTACCAGCATTCCAAAAGGCATCTACTGGGCTATCGTGACGCTGACCACCGTCGGCTTCGGCGACATCGTGCCGAAGACGCCCTTGGGCCAGGTGATTTCGTCGCTGGTGATGATCACCGGTTACTCGATCATCGCCGTGCCAACCGGGATTTTCACCGCCGAACTGGCCAACGCCATGCGTGGCGAACAGTTGCAACACGACTGCCCGGTGTGTAAGAAAAACAGCCACGAGCACGGCGCTGCATTTTGCTCGCGGTGCGGCAATATGTTGTTCAAAAAACTGGAATAAGCAAAGTGCTTTTTAATCTTTAAAGGACTATACGAGCCCGGTTATAGTCGCTGGCAAATTGCCTCATATTTAAATTAGAACAAGGAATGCGCAGTGAAAAAACTCTTTGGCGCCTCACTTCTGGCCGCTGGCCTGGCATTGACCAGCGTGGCTCAAGCTGCACCAACCCTGCTCAACGTTTCCTACGACGTGATGCGCGATTTCTACAAGGACTACAACGCTGCCTTCCAGAAACACTGGCAAGCCGAGCACAACGAAAACATCACCCTGCAGATGTCTTTCGGCGGTTCGAGCAAACAGGCGCGTTCCGTGATCGACGGCCTGCCGGCTGACGTCATCACCATGAACATGGCCACCGACATCAACGCCCTGGCAGACAACGGCAAACTGGTGCCGGACAACTGGGTCACCCTGCTGCCGAACCACAGCGCGCCGTTCACCTCGGCCACGGTGTTCATCGTCCGCAAAGGCAACCCGAAAGCCCTGAAAGACTGGCCGGATCTGCTCAAGGACGGTGTGCAAGTGATCGTGCCAAACCCGAAAACCTCGGGCAACGGCCGCTACACCTACCTTTCGGCCTGGGGTTATGTGCTGAAGAACGGCGGTGACGAGAACAAGGCCAAGGCCTTCGTCGGCAAGCTGTTCAAGCAAGCACCGGTGCTGGATACCGGTGGTCGTGCGGCTACCACTACCTTCATGACCAACCAGCTCGGCGACGTGCTGGTGACCTTCGAAAACGAAGCGGAAATGATTGCCCGCGAGTTTGGCCGTGATCAGTTCGAAGTGATCTACCCAAGCGTCTCCGCTGAAGCCGAGCCGCCAGTGGCCGTGGTCGACAAAGTGGTCGAGAAGAAAGGCACCCGCGCGGCGGCCGAGGAATACCTGAAGTACCTGTGGTCGCCAGAAGGCCAGGAAATTGCTGCGGCAAACTACCTGCGTCCGCGTGATCCGGCGGTACTGGCCAAGTACACCGACCGCTTCCCGAAAGTGGATTTCCTGTCGGTAGAGAAGACCTTCGGTGACTGGCGCACCGTGCAGAAGACGCACTTCAATGATGGTGGGATCTTTGATCAGATTTACGCTCAGTAAACGCTGATAGCCCAATGAAAAAGGCGACCTGAGAAGGTCGCCTTTTTTGTTTTTGTGTTCACTGAAGTTCCCTGTGGGAGTGAGCCTGCTCGCGATGGCGGTGGGTCAATCACATTGATGGTGACTGATACACCGCCATCGCGAGCAGGCTCACTCCCACAGGGAACTTCACCTGTCATCACATCGGCGGTGTGACACCGTCCTTGCCAGCCGAGATGGATTGGGCGGTCAGCGTTCCATCCGCACTCTGGGTCACAAACGTCACGACCTTCACACCCACCTTCAGCAAGCTGCGATCCCCCGGCACCAGGTTCACGATCGGCACATCCTCCGGCACCAGGATCTTCTGCTGTCCGCCCTTGTAGTTGACGGTCAACACCCGACCATTACTGACCACCAGATCACCGACGCTGCCGTTGGTCATGCTGCTGCCCTTGACCAGGTCGAAGGGTCGATGGCCATCGCCACTGCCGGCCAGCTCCGGCGGAAAGACGTGGACTTCCAGCGCTTTGAGCGAGCCATCTTCCTGCGCAATGGCCGCCGAGCCGATGTAGCTGCCCGGTTTGATGTCTTCGATATTGGCCAGGGTGACGGCGCGGATTTTGGTGTCCTTGGTCAGGTTGATGACCACGTTTTCGCCACTGTTGACGTGGACTTTCAACACGTCGGGGCTGACCCCGGTGATCTCGCCGCGTACGCCGATGCGCATGCCCGGTGCGTCTGCAGCCTGGGCGAGGCTTGCCATGAACAATCCGATCAAAGTGCCGCGAATCAGGTAACGGAACATCGCGTTCATGAAAGTGCCTTCCGGTGATGGGTCGTAAGAGAGAACATAAGCACGCTATCGAACAAGATGTAAGTGAATGTATCATCGGATCTTGAAATTCAGGCGCAGGTTCCAGCGCCACTCATTCCGCAAAGGAATGATTGCTATCACTCCAACCCCTCTTCCGCCGATTCGGCCTGCCACTTAGCCTTCACGCATTCCTTTCTGTTCAGCGAGACACGTTATGAACTCAGCGACTCAGGCACCCCACGGCGCCGCGACAATGACCAAAGGCATGGTGCTGCTGTTTGCCTTCTGCTGCGGCGCCATCGTTGCCAATATTTACTACGCGCAACCGATCATCGGCCTGATCGCGCCCGACATCGGCCTGACCAGCACCATGGCCAGCCTGATCGTTTCGCTGACCCAGATTGGCTACGCGCTGGGCCTGTTCTTCCTGGTGCCGCTGGGTGACCTGCTGGAAAACCGCCGACTGATGATCACCACCACCGTGGTGGCGATTGCCAGTCTGTTGGGCGCCGCGTTCACCGATCAGCCGAATGTGTTTCTGCTGATCTCGTTGCTGGTGGGTTTCAGCTCGGTGTCGGTACAGATCCTGATTCCACTGGCCGCGCACCTGGCGCCGGAGGAGTCTCGCGGTCGAGTGGTCGGCGGGATCATGGGCGGTTTGCTGCTGGGGATCCTGCTGGCGCGACCGGTGTCCAGCGTCGTGGCTGACCACTTCGGCTGGCGGGCGATGTTTGTGATTGCGGCGGGGTTGATGGCGGCCATCAGCATCGTGCTGGCCATGACCATTCCCAAGCGCCAGCCTGATCACAGCGCCTCCTACGGTCAGTTGCTCGGTTCGCTGTGGACGCTGCTGCGCCAGCAACCGGTATTGCGCCAGCGCGCGTTTTATCAGGGCTGCATGTTCGCCACGTTCAGCCTGTTCTGGACCGCCGTGCCGCTGGAATTGGCGCGTAATCATGGCTTGTCGCAAACCCAGATCGCGATTTTCGCCCTGGTCGGCGCCATCGGAGCCATCGCCGCGCCCATCGCCGGTCGACTCGCCGATGCTGGCCACACCCGCGTCGCTTCGCTGCTGGCGCTGTTGTTCGCCAGCCTGAGCTTCCTGCCAGCGTTCATCCATCCGCTCTACAGCGTCATCGGCCTCGCCGTCACCGGCGTAGTGCTCGACTTCTGTGTACAGATGAACATGGTCCTCGGCCAACGGGCGGTCTACGCCCTCGACGCCAAAAGCCGCAGTCGCCTGAACGCGTTGTACATGACCAGCATCTTCATCGGCGGCGCGTTTGGCTCCTCGGTAGCCAGTGCGGTGTACGAACACGGCGGCTGGTTGTGGATCGTGATTGTGGGTAGCGCGTTTCCACTGTTGGCGTTGTTGCGGTTTTTGAGTGTTTCGCAAGAGCGTTCGCTGGCAACGGCATAGACATCCAAAAGCTTCGCGGGCAAGCCTCCCCGAGAATGAATGCTTTCGCTCTGCGTCAGTAATCACCCCGAGGTATTCCCGGTTTACACTCAGCGTCCGGAGTCTGAAGCGATGCGGGATGTGGTTCGCGGTTGACCGGTTCAAATGCCGCCCGACCTGCGGCATGTTTTGTTCAAGGAGTGTGCAATGACCCGACGTACTTTTCTCATCACCGGCGCCAGCAAAGGCATTGGCCGCGCGGTGGCCGAACACCTGGACCGCGCCGGACACCGGGTGGTCGGCATTGCCCGCACGCCTGACCTGAGTTTTCCCGGCATCCTGTTTCCGCTGGATTTGAGCGACAGGGCACTCACTCAGGAAGTGCTGGCGGACCTGGCCGGGACTTACGAGTTCGATGGGCTGGTCAACAACGTCGGCCTGGTACGCCCGCAAGTGTTGGGAGAAATCGACCTCGATACGTTCGATGACGTAATGCGGGTCAACCTGCATTCAGCGTTGCAGGCCACCCAGGCGCTGCTGCCGAACATGCGCGCCAAGGGTTGGGGTCGGGTGGTGAACATTTCCAGCCTGACGGTGCTCGGGATTACCCAGCGCACGGCGTATGCCGCGGCAAAAGCGGCGTTGATCAGCTTCACCCGCTCCTGGGCGCTGGAACTGGCGCAAACCGGCGTGACGGTGAACGCCGTGGCACCGGGACCGACGGAAACGGAACTGTTCCGCGCCAACAACCCGCCGGGAAGCGAGGGCGAGGCGCGTTATCTGGCCGGTGTGCCGATGGGGCGCCTGGGACAACCGCAAGAGATTGCCGCGGCGATTGCATTTTTGCTGTCAGAACAGAGCGGGTTCATCACCGGCCAGACGCTGTTTGTAGACGGTGGTTCTTCAATAGGCAAAGCGGCGTTCTGACCCACAACACAGGTCCCTGTAGGAGCGGTCCGGCTGCTTGAAGAACAAACCGTCACCGTCAGCGGCAGGATTCGTGTCAGCGCCGCGCAAGGTCTGCGTGAAGCGGCGCTGGCCCATCAAGGGCTGACCATGGCGTCGGCATGGATGTTTGCACCGGAGCTGGCCAGCGGAGTGGTCAGGAGCTGTGGGCGGTGTTTCCAACCGGGCGGATGGCCAGCGCCAAGGCTCGGGCGTTTGTGGAGTATGTGCAGGGGTTGTTGGTAAAAAGGGTCTGAGAGCACCTGTTTCGTTTATTGCGATTTACGATTATTTCGAATAGCCTGCCAGCTTCGCTTACTCAGAAGGCTGGAACCATCATGTCACCCACCCTCCATACGACGATAAAACTCCCGCTGGAGCGCGAAGTACAGGCTGCTATTGAAGGTCAGCGCGCATTGGCGGCCTACCTTGCCACTCAATTCGAAACACAGCGCATCCAGATTTTCGACGACCGGAATGAGGCTCACAGCGTCGAATTACCCACTTCGGCTCTTCGTTTGCTAGTCGATATCCTGGAAGCGCTCGCTGCGGGCAATGCTGTCAAAGTAGTCCCGGTTCACGCTGAACTGACGACGCAGGAAGCGGCTGATCTGCTTAACGTCTCACGCCCGCACCTGATCAAACTGCTCGAATCCGGCGACTTGTCCTACCACAAAACCGGCAAGCACCGACGTGTGCGCTTTGCCGATTTGATGGACTATAAAAACCGGCGCGATACCGCCAGCGAGCAAGCAATGATGCTGCTCGCCGAGCAGGCACAAGCGTTAAGGACAGGATACGAGTGAGGCACTCCTCTTTTACCGCTGTATATGACGCATGTGTGCTGTACCCCGCGCCCCTGAGAGATTTTTTGATGTGGCTTGCACTCTCCGGACGTTTTAGAGCGAAATGGACAATGGAGATACACAACGAATGGAAACGCAATTTGCTCAAAAACCGTCCGGATCTGACCACAGGACAACTGAACCGCACGTCCGAACTGATGGATCAGGCATTACCCGACGCTTGCGTGTCCGGTTACGAAGAGCTTATTGAAGGATTGACGCTACCCGACGTCGATGATCGACACGTCCTGGCTGTTGCCATTCACTGTAATGCCAGCGTCATCGTCACCTTCAACCAGAAAGATTTCCCCTGCACCGCCCTGAGCCCCTTCGGTATTGAGGCTCAGCATCCTGACGAGTTCGTCGATAACCTTTTTGATCTCGATCCGGCGGCAGTGATCGAGGCGGCACAACGGCAGCGCAAGCAGCTGAAGCTGCCGCCAATGGATGTCAGTAGTTACCTTGAACTTCTGCTGCGTCAGGGCCTGGTTCAATCGAGCAAGGCATTGACCGAGTACCGCGCCATTCTCTGAACGTCCTTCACAGACTCCAGACAGCAAAACGGCGATCCGTAGATCGCCGTTTCCATTTACTGCCCGAATTGCCGTCCCAGCCCACCGGGTACGCCATGGATGTCCGTGTCTTCCCATGGCCCGTTCGGGCTGATCGAGCGGCTCCAGCCGTTGTTCCAGCGATAGTACGTGCGCTGGCGGTAGAAGGTGTTGGTCTGGTCATCGAGCACATATACGCCGAGCTTCTGATCCCAATGGCTGTTACCGCCCGGTGGCGGTGCGAAGCTGGCCGAGGTGCGTGGCATCGGTTTGGCGGGCTTGGCCGGAATACTTGGCTTGCCTGGCGTCGGTGTCGTTGACGGCGTCGGGCGGGGCTGCGACGGCGGGATCGGTGGCAGCGACGTCGGCTCTGGGCGCTGGACCGCACACGCGCTTAACCCCAAAACCAGACTGAGCAGGGTAATACGAGCAATGGCGGTCATGGCGGTGGTTCCTGTTATTTGTCTGGGCTGTCGATGGTCAGTTTTTGCGCCGCGGTAGTGCTGCTGGCCATAGGCTGGCTACGACCGATCCATTCGCCGGCAGTCGGTTGGCCGGCCCGTGAGATACGCGCAACCAGTTGGACTTCAGGAAAGTTCGACAGTTTCAACTGCGGCATCATTGCGTCGGCATCGCCCAGTTCGACGGTCGCCGGCAAGTCGGCCACGGTCAGGCGTTTGGCGGCCAATGGTGCTGGAGGCCCCGAGGTGGCGCGGGCGAAAATGAACACGCTGTCACCCGGCTGAACCTTGGCCTTGAGCTCTGGCGCCAGATCGACGCTGACCTTGAGCAGCGCCGCAACCTTGGCCGCAGGCGCCTGGGCAACCTTGCCGCCGCTGGCTTCGAGTTTCTCGGTAGCCCGGGCAATACCGCCTTGCAGCGCGGCGCGGGAGCCGTCTTCCGGTGGCAGTTGCACCAACAGGCGATTCCAGTAGTCGATGGCGTCCTGATAATGCGCGCTTTCAAACGCGGCGATACCGAGCAGGCCAAGGCTGGTGACTTCCTTCGGATCGGCTTTCAGCGCTTCGTCGGTCAGGGCCTGAACCTTGTCTGACCACTTCTTGCCATCGGCGAAGTACTGGGCTTGCGCCCATTGGCCGAGCAGTTCCGGCTGACGACCGGCCAGGTTCACCGTGCGCTCGAAGATCTTCGCCGCGTCGGCGGGACGATCCTGCGCCATGTATGTGCGACCCAGGAAGTACAGGCCTTCGGCCGAATCCGGTTGAGCGGCGACGGCGCGTTCCAGACGGCGGGTCATCTCTTCCATCGACTGCGGTGCCTGGGAGAATTCGCGGGTCAGTTCGACCTTGTCGCTGGCGCCGAAATGCAGGTAGAGCCCAAGCCCCAACACCGGCACCAGAATCGCCGCCAGCAATGGCAACGGTTTGCCCAGACGTGCCGCGCGCGGTGCATCGGCGCCTTCGGTGTCGGCGAGCAACTCACGAGCAGCTTCGGCGCGACCGGTTTCCAGTTGCGCAGCGTTGAGCACGCCCTCTTCCTGCTCGGTTTGCAACTCAGCCACGCGCTCTTGATACAGCGCGACGTTCAGGGCAGTACGATCCTCTTCCAGCTGGGCGCGGCGGCCACGCAGAACGGGAATCAGCAGAAAACTCAGGGCAACCAGAAGCAGCAGACCTGCAGCGAGCCAGAAATCAATCATTCTTGGTTTTATCCAACAGTTGATCGAGGCGCTCGCGCTCCTCGGCAGAAAGCTCATCCTTGGCATCAGCGCGTTGGACGCGACGACGGCGGACGATCACGGCGATGATCACAAAACCGCCCAGCAGCAGGCCGGCGGGGCCGAACCAGAGCAAGGCAGTCTTGGCGTTGAGTGCGGGTTTGTAGCGGACGAAATCACCGTAGCGATCGACCATGAAATCGATGATCTGCTGATTGTCCTTGCCCTCGCCCAGCATGCGGAAAATCTCTTTGCGCAGGTCGGCGGCGATCGGTGCGTTGGAATCGGCGATGTCCTGATTCTGGCACTTGGGGCAACGCAGCTCTTTGGTCAGCTCGCGAAAACGCTCGCGATCACCTTCTTTGGCGAACTCATAGGTGTCGATGGCCGCGTGCGCCACGCCGGCCATGCTCAGGCCCAATACAACGGCAGCTATCCAGCGCTTCATGGCTTGGCCTCGTCCACCAGCGCCTGATACTTGGCCGCCAGTTTTTCGCGCCAGACCTGCTCGTCGATCACGCCGACGAATTTGTCGCGGATGATGCCCTTGGCGTCGATGAAGAAGGTTTCCGGAGCGCCGTATACGCCGAGGTTCAGGCCCAACGTGCCTTCGTCGTCACGGATGTCCAGTTGATACGGGTTGTGGAACTCCACCAGCCACTTCAAGGCATCCGCATTGATGTCCTTGTAGTTGATGCCGTAGATCACCACGCCCTTCTCGGCCAGTTTGTTCAACACCGGGTGCTCGACCCGGCAGGAAATGCACCAGGTACCCCACACGTTGACCAGCGCCGGTTTACCGAGAATATCTGCCTTGGTCAGGGTCTTGTCGCCCTGCACCGCGGGCAGGGAAAACTCCGGGAACGGCTTGCCGATCATTGCCGAAGGCAGCTCGGCCGGGTCCAGATAGAGCCCGCGATAAAGGAAAACAGCCACCACCAGAAAAACCGCCAGCGGCAACAGCATCAACCAACGTCTCATGCAGTCGCTCCCGTCATGCCCAATGCTTCACGCACGCGGCTTTTCACCTTGACCCGATAACGACGATCCAGCGCCGCCAACAGCCCGCCCAAACCGGTCAGCAGACCGCCAAACCAGATCCAGCGCACGAACGGTTTGACGTGCACGCGCACGGCCCAGGCGCCATCCCCCAGCGGTTCGCCGAGTGCGACATAGAGGTCGCGGGTGAACCCGGCGTCGATCCCGGCTTCGGTCATCACCGAGTTCTGCACGGTGTACAGGCGTTTTTCCGGGTGCAATACGCTGATTTCCTTGCCGTCGCGGATCACCCGTACGGTGCCTTTGTCGGAGGTGAAGTTCGGGCCTTCGAAGTGCTTGGCGCCTTCGAACACGAACTGGTAACCGCCCAGGTCCATGGACTCGCCCGGTGCCAGGCGCAGGTCACGTTCGGCGCTGTTCTGGCTCGACAGCACGACACCGAGCGCGCACACGGCGATACCCAAATGCGCAAGCTGCATGCCCCAATAGCTGCGAGTCAGGGTCGGCAGGCCTTTGATCAGGCCTTTGTGGCGGGTCTTGTCGAAGATGTCGCGGATACCGGCCAGCAACACCCAGGCGGCCAGCATGAACGTCGCGATCACTGCCCAGTTGAAATCGCCATAAGCGACGCCAGCCACCACGGCCAGCGCGGCGCTGCCGAGCAACACCGGGGTCAACATGCTCATCAGCCATTTGACCGGAGTGTCTTTCCAGCGCACCAGCATGCCAACCGCCATCACCACCATCAGCAACGCCATCAACGGAATGAACAGCGCGTTGAAATATGGCGGGCCGACCGACAGCTTGGCGCCGGTCATTGCATCGAGAATCAGCGGGTACAAGGTGCCGAGCAGGATCATCGACGCCGCTACCACCAGCACCAGGTTGTTGCCCAGCAGCAAGGTTTCGCGAGACCAGAGGTTGAAGCCGACATGGCTCTTCACCACCGGCGCGCGCAGGGCAAACAGCGTCAGCGAACCGCCCACCACGAACAGCAGGAAAATCAGGATGAACACGCCGCGCTCGGGATCGGAGGCAAAGGCGTGAACCGAGGTCAGCACGCCAGAACGCACCAGGAACGTACCCAGCAAGCTCAACGAGAACGCAGCGATGGCCAGCAACACGGTCCAGCTCTTGAACACGCCACGTTTTTCCGTGACCGCCAACGAGTGGATCAGCGCAGTGCCCACCAGCCAAGGCATGAAGGAGGCGTTTTCCACCGGGTCCCAGAACCACCAGCCGCCCCAGCCGAGTTCGTAGTAAGCCCACCACGAACCGAGGGTGATGCCGATACCGAGGAAGGCCCAGGCGACGATGGTCCATGGACGCGACCAACGTGCCCACGCCGCATCGAGTCGACCGCCGAGCAATGCCGCGATGGCGAACGCGAAGGCCACGGAGAAACCGACGTAGCCCATGTACAGCATCGGCGGGTGAACGATCAGGCCGATGTCTTGCAGCAGCGGGTTGAGGTCACGACCGTCCGCCGGAATCTGCGGCAGGATCCGTGCGAACGGGTTGGAGGTAAGGATCAGGAACATCAGGAAACCGGTGCTGATCATGCCCATCACCGCCAGCACCCGCGCCAGCATCACTTGCGGCAACTGCCGGGAGAACACCGACACGGCGAAGGTCCAGCCGCCGAGGATCAATGCCCACAACAGCAACGAACCTTCGTGCGCGCCCCACACTGCACTGAACTTGTAGTACCACGGCAAGGCGCTGTTGGAGTTGCTGGCGACGTAGGCGACGGAGAAGTCGTCGGCCATGAATGCGTAGGTCAGGCAACCGAAAGCGAACAGCAGAAACGCGAACTGCCCCCAGGCGGCCGGCTGGGCCAGGCTCATCCACAAACGATCACCGCGCCAGGCACCGAGTAACGGCACCACGGCCTGAACCAGCGCGAAACACAGCGCCAGAATCATGGCCAGATGGCCGAGTTCAGGAATAAAGATTCCAGACGTCATCGATCAACCCTCCTTCGCGGGCGTTGGAGCAGATTGACCACTGTCTTTCAAAGCCTTGGTCACTTCCGGCGGCATGTATTTCTCATCGTGCTTGGCCAGCACTTCGTCAGCCACCACCACGCCATCGGCGTTCAATTTGCCCAGCGCAACGATGCCCTGCCCTTCGCGGAACAGGTCCGGGAGGATGCCGCGGTAACTGATGGTCACGGACTTGTTGAAGTCGGTAACGATGAATTTCACGTCCAGCGAATCGCCGGAGCGTTGCAGCGACCCCTTCTCGACCATGCCGCCCGCACGGATACGCGTGTCTTGCGGCGCTTCGCCGTTGGCGATTTGCGTCGGGGTGTAAAACAGATTGATGTTCTGCTGCAGGGCGCTCAGGGCCAGACCGACGGCAGCGCCGACACCGACCAGGATCGCGAGAATGATGATAAGACGCTTTTTGCGCAGCGGATTCACTTGCCGTTCTCCCGGCGCAGACGACGCGCCTCTTGTTGCAGATACCGCTTGCGGGCCAGGATCGGCGCCGCCACGTTGAGGGCCAGCACTGCCAGGCTGATGCCGTAGGCTGACCAGACATACAGGCCGTGATGGCCCATGGCGAGGAAGTCGCCGAATGAAGCAAAAGTCATCGAGCGGCCTCCAGGCTGTTCTGCACTTCGGCTTTCACCCAACTGGCGCGGGCCTCGCGCTTGAGCACTTCAAGGCGCATGCGCAGCAGCAAAACCGCGCCGAAGAAACAGTAGAAACCCAGCACTGTCAGCAGCAATGGCAGCCACATTTCGACCGGCATCGCCGGTTTTTCGGTGAGGGTGAAGGTCGCGCCCTGGTGCAGGGTGTTCCACCACTCCACCGAGTATTTGATGATCGGGATGTTGATCACGCCGACAATCGCCAGCACCGCGCAGGCCTTGGCCGCGCTGTCACGATTGCTGATGGCGTTGCCCAGCGCAATGAGACCGAAGTACAGAAACAGCAGAATCAACATGGACGTAAGTCGTGCATCCCAGACCCACCACGAACCCCAGGTCGGTTTGCCCCAGATCGCGCCGGTGACCAGCGCCACGGCGGTCATCCAGGCACCGATGGGCGCCGCGCATTGCAGGGCGACGTCGGCCAGTTTCATTTTCCACACCAGCCCGACGATGCCGCACACCGCCAGCATCACGTAGACCGACTGCGCCAGCATGGCGGCGGGAACGTGGATATAGATGATGCGAAAGCTGTTGCCTTGCTGGTAGTCCGGCGGCGCGAAGGCCAGGCCCCAAACGACACCAATGCTGATCAGCAGCAACGCTCCGATGCTCAGCCACGGCAGCAGTTTGCCGCTGATGCCATAAAACCATTTGGGTGAGCCGAGCTTATGAAACCAGGTCCAGTTCATTACTGTTTCCATCACGGTTGCTGCTCGTTATCACAAGCAGCCTAGGGTCTTTACTGGTTAAAATTTAACCAGACCTCATTATTCGCCGACGCTGATCTTCAGGCCAGCAGCTATTGCAAAAGGTGTCAGGGTTATCGCCAGGGCGGTCAGGCTACCAAGCCATAGGAGATAACCGATTGCCGGCATGCCCTGCAATGCCGCCTGCAAGGCGCCACTGCCGAGAATCAACACCGGGATGTACAACGGCAGAATCAGCAGGGCCAGCAACAAGCCGCCCCGCTTCAAGCCTACCGTCAGGGCCGCGCCCACCGCACCGAGCAGGCTCAGCACCGGTGTACCCAGCAACAGGGAAAGCAGCAACACGGGCAGACAGGCGGTGGGTAAACCGAGCATCAACGCCAGCAGTGGAGCGAGCAAAACCAGTGCCAGACCAGAGAAGGCCCAGTGTGCCAGTACCTTGGCCAAAACCAGAAGAGGCAGGGGGTGCGGCGAAAGGACCCACTGCTCAAGGGAACCGTCTTCGAAATCACTGCGGAAAAGCCCGTCCAGCGAGAGCAAAACCGATAAAAGGGCTGCCACCCAGACCAGTCCCGGAGACAAGGTTTGCAACAATTGAGACTCGGGACCGACCGCCAACGGGAACAGCGAAACCACGATCGCGAAGAACACCAACGGATTGGCCAATTCCGCCGGACGGCGGAACAACAAGCGAGCCTCACGGGCGACCAACAGGCCGAAAACACTCATACGGCCCAATTCCCCAGATCAATGTCGCGATAGCCGGTCGGCATTCGACTCAGCGTGTGGTGCGTGGTCAGTACCACCATGCCGCCACGCTCACAGTGCGCGGCCAGGTGTTCTTCGAGTTGCGCCACGCCTTGCTTGTCGAGCGCAGTGAACGGCTCGTCGAGGATCCACAGCGGCGGGCTGTCCAGATACAACCGTGCCAGGGCCACGCGGCGTTGCTGACCGGCGGACAGGGTGTGGCACGGAACATCTTCGAAACCGCGCAGTCCGACAGCAGCAAGCGCTGCCCAAATGGCTTCATGGGAGGCCGGTTGATGCAGCGCGCAGAGCCAGCTGAGGTTTTCTTCGGGGGTCAGCAGATCCTTGATGCCCGCGGCATGACCGATCCACAGCAGATTGCGCGCCAGTTCGCTGCGTTGTTCGTTCAGCGGCTGGCCATTGAGCAGCACTTGACCGGCGGTCGGTTGCATCAGGCCCGAAAGCAAACGCAAAAGGCTGGTTTTGCCACTGCCGTTAGGGCCGCTGATTTGCAACATTTCGCCACTGGCCAGTCTCAATTCGAGATTTTCGAAGAGCAGTCGAAGGTCTCGCTCACAAGCAAGGGCAACGGTTTGCAGGACAGGACTGGTCAAGAGATCACGGGCCTTTACGGTTCAAGTCGGCGGCGGAACGGCCGCTAAAGAGATGCAGCATAGATGCATTGGCGGCCTGTTCTAGAGAGCTGCGTCAAACAAATGCAATGTTTTCGCCACTCTGTGAAAGACGGGCGGCATTATACATGCCATGCCCCACTCTAAAGAGGGCAATTTCCTCAGGTTGTGACCGCGTATGACAGGCGAAATGAACATCCTCCCGCTACCACCGACCACGCCCGCGACGTCGCGACCGCAGGTGGTGAGTGGCGAACTGCTCAAGCTGCTGACGCCGATGGAGGGCCTGATTACCGTCGGGCAGACCGCCAAAGCCGAAGTGCTGTCGCTGAAGCAGGCGGATCAGTCCTTTCAACTGCTGCTCAAGGTCACCCTTGAAAGCGGCCGTCAGACCACGGTTCAGGCCACCAGCAGCCAACCGTTGCCACAGGGCACGAACCTGGCAATTACCCAGCCATCGGCCGGCAACCTCGCCGTGACGGTGCAACAAGCCATTGCCTCCAGCGTCGCCACCCTCACCCGCATCGACACCACACAACTGCCGGTGGGCACCCTGCTGCAAGGCAAAGTGCTGACCTCCCAGGTGCTGCCGCAAGTGCCGGGCCAGCCGACGGTGTTTCGTTCGATGGTGAGCCTGCTCAACACGGCGTTGAGCGGCAGCACCCTGAACATCGACAGCCCCACGCCGCTGCGCATCGGCACCTTGCTGAGCGCGCTGGTGCAAGACACCCAGACCCTGAAATTCGTCCCGTTGAGCAGCCGCCAGGAACAACTGGCAGTCACCCAGCAACTGGTCAGCCAACAGAGCCGCCAGGGCTCGCTGGACGGATTACTGAAACTGCTGCAAAACCTGCCAGCCTCGAATCAGACGTCCAGTGACCTGCGGGCCGCCGTGGACAAGTTGCTCGCAGGCCTGCCGGACGTGCAGCAACTCAGCACGCCAAAAGGCCTGGCCCAGGCGCTGGCCAATAGCGGGCTGTTCCTTGAAGCGAAACTGCTCGCCGGGACGAATCCGACGCTGGCACCGGACATGAAAGGTGATTTGCTGAAGTTGATCGCGCAACTGACACCGGGGTTGCCGGCCAACACAAACCTCAATGCGATCATCGCTGCCAACACGCTGGCCCAGACCATGCCTAGCTTTGTGCGTAGTGCCCTGGGCATGCTCGGCCAGGTTAGTGCCAAACCGCAGCCGACCAGTTTTCCTTTGCCTGAGCGCTTCCTGCAGAGCGCGGACGGCGAAGGTGATCTGGAGCACTTGCTGCGCCTGGCGGCAGCGGCGGTTTCACGCCTGCAAAGCCATCAACTGTCGAGCCTGGAGCAAACCGGCGTCACAGACGACGGTCGGCTGATGAGCACCTGGCAGCTGGAAATCCCGATGCGCAATATGCAAGACATCGTGCCGTTGCAGGTCAAGTTCCAGCGCGAGGAAGCACCGGAGAAAGAACACCCCAATGAACGCCGCGACGAACGCGAGCCCAAGCAACAACTGTGGCGCGTCGAGTTGGCGTTCGACATGGAGCCGTTGGGGCCGCTGCAGATTCAGGCGCAGTTGATCAACGGCAGTCTGTCCAGCCAGCTGTGGGCCGAGCGGCCGTACACCGCGAGTCTGATCGAGAGCAACCTTGTCGGGCTGCGCGAACGCTTGCTGGCATCTGGCCTGAATGTCGGCGATCTCGATTGCCACCTTGGCACACCGCCGCAAGGTCCTCAAACCCGTCTGGAACAACGCTGGGTCGACGAAACCGCATGAGAAATCCCGATACTCCACGCCAGGCCATCGCCCTCAAATACGACGGCACCCACGCCCCTACCCTCACGGCCAAGGGCGACGAAGAACTGGCGGAAGAAATCCTCAAGATTGCCCGCGATTATGAAGTACCGATCTACGAAAATGCCGAGCTGGTGAAATTGCTCGCGAGGATGGAGCTTGGGGACAGCATTCCGGAGGAGTTGTATCGCACGATCGCCGAGATCATTGCGTTTGCCTGGAATCTGAAAGGCAAGTTTCCGGCGGGGCATGACCCGAGTGCGCCGATGATCGAGAAAGACATCACCGATCGCGGGGATGATTACTGAGGTTTCGAAGACGCCATCGCCAGCAAGCCGGCTCCTACAATTTTTTGTGGTGTAGCACGAACCTGTGAACACCACTGACCTGTAGGAGCCGGCTTGCCGGCGAGGTGGCCCTTAGGCTTGCACCGCCCTTTCGGACGCCATCGCTGGCAAGCCAGCTCCTACAGTTTTTTGTGGTGTAGCACGAACCTGTGAACACCACTGACCTGTAGGAGCCGGCTTGCTGGCGAGACGGTCCTGAGGCTTGCACCACCCTTTCGGACGCCATCGCTGGCAAGCCAGCTCCTACAAGTGCGCCGTCGTGTGAAAAATCCGGGAACACACCAAACTCTGTAGGAGCCGGCTTGCCGGCGAAGCGGCCTTGAGTCTTGCAGCGCCCTTTTGGCCGCCATCGCCAGCAAGCCGGCTCCTACAAAAGCTATGTCAGTTCTTGTGCAGCTTGCTCATCAACTCCGCCTCAGCCTGGGTCAAGCCGCAGGACTGAGTCAGTTCATCGACGCTCGCGCCCATTCCGACCAGGCGCGCTGCCTGGGCAAACGACAGGCTCGACGGGTCGCGCTGTTCAAGCTGAGCCAGCTTGTCCGGCAACGGCCCGACCACCGCGCGCAGCTCGTGCAGGTCTTCACCCATGCGCACGCTGCCGTTCTGGTAGTTGTCAACGCGTTTGCCCAGGTCCTTGATGCGCTGATCGCGCAGCGCATCGCCCTCGGCCTGTTGCGCAGCGATCCGCCGCTGAGCGCGAATGTACGCCAGAAACATTGCCAGCGTGCCTGCCCAGAAGAGGAACAGGACAATGACCGCAACCTCAAGAATCAATCAGATACTCTCCAGTTCCGACCATTCTTCTTCGCTCATCATCTTGTCCAGCTCGACCAGGATCAGCAATTCGTTGTTCTTGTTGCACACGCCTTGAATGAACTTGGCGGACTCTTCGTTACCCACGTTCGGCGCGGTTTCGATTTCCGACTGACGCAGGTAAACCACTTCAGCCACGCTGTCGACCATGATCCCGACCACTTGCTTGTCGGCTTCGATGATGACAATCCGGGTGTTGTCGCTGATCTCGGCATTCATCAGGCCGAAGCGCTGACGGGTGTCGATCACGGTCACCACATTGCCGCGCAGGTTGATGATGCCCAGCACGTAGCTCGGGGCACCCGGGACCGGGGCGATTTCGGTGTAACGCAGGACTTCCTGAACGCGCATCACGTTGATGCCGTAGGTTTCATTGTCCAGCTTGAAGGTTACCCATTGCAGGATCGGATCTTCGGAACCTTTTGCAGACGACGCCTTATCATTCATACCCTGACCCCTCGAAAAACCGCCCTAGCGGTGTGTGTTCAGTGCGATGGCAAGTCACTTGCCCCGCGTGTTTTTTATGTCGGTTTGTGAGACGGCTTGCCGCCGCCCATGTGCTTCGCCCCACCGCTGGCGATCAGCTCGGCCAGTTCGGAAACGTCGAGCAACGCACACATGTGTTCAATCACCGTGCCCGCCAGCCATGGCCGTTGACCCCGGTGGGTGCGCCATTTGATTTCGTTCGGGTCCAGGCGCAACGAGCGGCTGACCTGATGCACTGCCAGCCCCCACTCGTAACCCTGAACCGAAATAACGTATTGCAGGCCCTGACGGAAGTCATCGCGATAGCGGTCGGGCATGACCCAACGGGCGGTATCGAGCACTTTCAGGTTGCCGGCCTGGCTCGGCAGGATTCCGAGGAACCATTCCGGCTGACCGAACAGCGGTGTCAGTTCCTGACCGGCCAGGGAATAAATCGAGCCCAGGCACACCAGCGGCACCGCCAGGGTCAACCCGGCGACATCGAACAACAGGCATTCGAACGGCTCGGCGGCCCACGCAGGACGGCCGTTGGTTTCCACTGGCGGCGGCGTGTTGCTCGGCGGCAGATGGACTTCGACGATCGGCGGCACGAGCGCTTGCAACTGCGGTGCGGTCGGCGGGACCAGCTCTTGCTGCAGCGGAGCGGTCGGCGGTACCAGCGCTTGCAGCAGCGGTGCGATGGTCGATACCGGCGCCAGAGCCGGCGCTTCCATCAGCGCGACCGGGGCTTTCACCACAGGTGCGGTGACCGGCGCGGCAACGGCTGGCGGTTTCTCGGCCGGCTTCTGCGCATCGCGCGCCTGCTCTTCAAGCACCGCGGCCTGGAATTCGTCCAGCGCCGCTTCAACCTCGACCACCTCTGGAATCGCTTCGATTTCCGGCGGCAACTCTTCGGTCGCGTCCATCAACAAGCTGTCCAGATAGGACTGGAGCGCAAGTTGCGGACGGGAAGTGATTTTTACCGGGCGATTCATCTCACGCCACCTGCGCAACGGATTGCTGCGTCAGCAAGTGCTTGAGCAGCGCGCGATAGGCCAGCACGCCGCGGCTCTTGCCGTCGAATTGCGAAGGCGTCACGCCGGCACGGCTGGCGTCGCGCAAACGCGTATCGACCGGGATGTAGCCTTGCCAGATTTCTTCCGGATACTTGTCGCGCAACACCCGCAAGGTCCCGAGCGACGCCTGCGTGCGCCGGTCGAACAGGGTCGGCACGATGTTGAATGCCAGTGGCTGCTTACGCGAACGGTTGATCATCGCCAGCGTGTTGACCATGCGCTCCAGGCCTTTGACCGCCAGGTGCTCGGTCTGCACCGGAATCACCAATTGCTGACTGGCCGCCAAGGCATTGACCATCAGCACGCCGAGCAACGGCGGGCTGTCGATCACCGCGTAATCGAAGTCTTGCCACAATTGCGCCAGGCTCTTGGCAATCACCAGGCCCAAACCACTCTGCCCCGGCGACTGGCGCTCAAGCGTCGCCAGCGCGGTGCTGGACGGCAACAGGGAAATACTCGCGTGACTGGTGGGCAACAGCAACTGACCGGGCAAGCCTTGCGGCACGCTGCCCCGGTGCAGGAACAGGTCGTAGCTGCTGTGTTCCAGGCTGTCGGGGTCGTAACCGAAGTAGCTGGTCATCGAGCCGTGGGGATCGAGATCGACCACGACCACGCGCTTGCCCGCTTCAGCCAGCAACCCGGCTAAAGCGATAGAGGAAGTGGTTTTACCAACACCACCCTTTTGATTGGCAACGGCCCAGACTCTCATTCGGATTGTTCCTCCCGGTCGATTCGACCGGGAAATAGCTCAACGTGTTAATGCGGGTGACGGAGAATTGACGGCGCTCTCTCGTCCCGGCGACTTGACTGGTGCAGGTGCAGTTTGTGTGCCAGCACGCTTCAACGCGGCATCCGGTTGCGCATGAGCGGTTCCGGTGCCTGTGAGGCTGCGACGGACATCAAGATTTCGTGACACCACCAACACCACACGACGGTTGCGCGCACGGCCTTCGGCGGTCGCGTTGTTGGCCACCGGCTGGAATTCGCCGTAACCCACCGATGCCAACCGACCAGGATTTACCCCCTGCATCGCCAGCATCCGCACGATGCTCGCCGAACGGGCCGAGGACAGCTCCCAGTTGGTCGGGTATTGCGCGGTGCGGATCGGTTGATCGTCGGTGAAACCTTCGACGTGAATCGGGTTGTCGAATGGCCTCAGGATCACTGCGACCTTATCGATGATGTTGAACGCCATGTCGCTGGGCATGGCATCGCCGCTGCCGAACAACAGGCTGGAATTGAGTTCGATCTCGACCCACAGCTCGTTGCCGCGAACGGTCATCTGGTTGGAGCTGATCAAGTCGCCGAACGCAGCGCTGATGTCATCGGCAATGCTTTTCAGCGGGTCGCTGGCACCGGCGATGCCGGCGTCGACCTGTTCGCTGTCCTTGACCAGCGGCTTGGCCGGGGTCACGGTTTTCGGACGCTCCTCACCGATGGGGATCGGCTGGAGCGAACGATCCGAATCGGTGAACACGCCGATCAACGCTTGCGAGATGATCTTGTACTTGCCTTCGTTGATCGAAGAGATCGAGTACATCACCACGAAAAAGGCGAACAGCAACGTAATGAAGTCGGCATAGGAAACGAGCCAGCGTTCATGGTTTACATGTTCTTCAGGTTGGCGACGGCGTGCCATGGTCCATGTCTCCCATCAATCCATGAAGCCCTGAAGCTTCAACTCAATAGAGCGAGGGTTTTCACCTTCGGCGATCGACAGGATGCCTTCCAGCAACATTTCGCGATAACGCGACTGACGCAATGCAACGGATTTGAGTTTGGCGGCAATCGGCAACAGCACCAGGTTGGCACTGGCGACGCCGTAGATGGTGGCGACGAAGGCCACGGCGATGCCGCTGCCCAGTTGCGACGGATCGGCCAGGTTGCCCATAACGTGGATCAGGCCCATCACCGCACCGATGATGCCGATGGTCGGCGCGTAGCCGCCCATGCTTTCGAAGACTTTGGCGGCTTCGATGTCGCGGCTTTCCTGAGTGTAGAAATCCACTTCCAGAATGCTGCGAATCGCTTCCGGCTCGGCGCCGTCCACCAGCAGTTGCAGGCCTTTGCGCGAGTAGGCGTCGGGTTCGGCGTCGGCGATACCTTCCAGACCGAGCAGACCTTCCTTGCGGGCGGTCAGGCTCCAGTTCACCACGCGGTCGACGCCGCCGGCCAGGTCCACGCGTGGCGGAAACAGGATCCAGCCAACAATCTGCATGGCGCGCTTGAACGCGCTCATCGGCGATTGCAGCAGCGCCGCGCCGACGGTCCCGCCGAGCACGATCAACGCTGCCGGACCGTTGGCCAGCGCGCCGAGATGGCCGCCTTCAAGGAAGTTGCCACCGATGATGGCGACGAACGCCATGATGATCCCGATAAGGCTGAGTACGTCCATCAGATGCACGCCTCGACCAGGTGCTTGCCAATGTCGTCGAGACCGTACACCGCATCGGCGAGTTCGGCTTTGACGATGGCCATCGGCATGCCGTAGATCACGCAGCTGGCTTCATCCTGAGCCCAGATCGAGCTGCCGCCCTGCTTGAGCAGGCGCGCGCCTTCACGACCGTCGGCGCCCATGCCGGTCAGTACCACCGCCAGAACTTTGTCACCGTAGGACTTGGCAGCCGAACCGAACGTAATGTCCACGCACGGCTTGTAGTTCAGACGTTCGTCGCCCGGCAGGATTTTCACCGCGCCACGGCCGTCGATCATCATTTGCTTGCCACCCGGCGCCAGCAGCGCCAGGCCCGGACGCAGGATGTCGCCATCCTCGGCTTCCTTGACGCTGATGCGGCAGAGCTTGTCCAGACGCTCGGCGAACGCCTTGGTGAAGGCGGCCGGCATGTGCTGGATCAACACGATCGGGGCCGGGAAGTTGGCCGGCAACTGGGTCAGAACCCGTTGCAGGGCAACCGGGCCGCCCGTGGACGTACCGATGGCAACCAGTTTGTAGGCTTTGCGTTTCGGCGCTGGCGACGACGGGCTGGCTGCGAATGTGCGAGCCGGGATCGGTGCCGGTGCCGGACGAGCAGGTGCGCTGCTGCCATAACTGCCGATGCTGGAAGGCGCAGGTGTCGGCGCGGGTGCAGCGACCGGTGCCGGCGCGCTGTAGGCGCTGACACGACGGTTACTGCGCGAGATGCTGAGAATCTTCTCGCACAGCAGTTGCTTGACCTTCTCGGGATTGCGCGAGATGTCTTCGAAATTCTTCGGCAGGAAATCCACCGCGCCGGCATCCAGCGCGTCCAGGGTGACCCGGGCGCCTTCGTGCGTCAGCGAGGAGAACATCAACACCGGGGTCGGGCAGCGCTGCATGATGTGCCGCACCGCCGTGATGCCATCCATCATCGGCATCTCGTAGTCCATGGTGATCACGTCCGGCTTGAGGGCCAGGGCCTGATCGATCGCCTCTTTTCCGTTGGTCGCCGTACCGACGACCTGGATATTCGAATCCGCTGAAAGAATTTCCGAGACGCGGCGGCGGAAAAACCCCGAATCGTCCACCACCAGGACTTTGACTACCATAAACACTCCGTTAGGCGGGGGCGAGGCTTCGTCGCCCCGCTCCCCCAGAATCAAATACGCCGTGCGGCGTAACGCTTGAGCATGCTCGGAACATCGAGAATCAGCGCAATGCGACCGTCACCGGTGATGGTGGCGCCCGACATGCCCGGGGTTCCCTGGAGCATTTTGCCCAATGGCTTGATGACCACTTCTTCCTGGCCGACCAGTTGATCGACAACGAAGCCGATCCGCTGGGTGCCCACCGAAAGGATCACCACATGGCCTTCGCGCTGCTCTTCGTGAGCGGCGGAGCTGACCAGCCAGCGCTTGAGGTAGAACAGTGGCAGCGCCTTGTCCCGCACGATCACCACTTCCTGGCCGTCCACCACGTTGGTGGTCGACAGGTCGAGGTGGAAGATCTCGTTGACGTTCACCAGCGGGAACGCGAACGCCTGGTTGCCGAGCATGACCATCAGCGTCGGCATGATCGCCAGGGTCAACGGGACCTTGATGACGATCTTCGAGCCTTTGCCCTTGGTCGAGTAGATATTGATGGTGCCGTTGAGCTGGGCGATCTTGGTTTTCACCACGTCCATGCCCACGCCACGACCCGACACGTCGGAGATCTCGGTCTTGGTCGAGAAACCCGGTGCGAAGATCAGGTTGAAGCAGTCGGACTCGCTGAGGCGGTCCGCCGCATCCTTGTCCATCAAACCTTTCTTCACCGCGATGCCACGCAACACGTCGGCGTCCATGCCCTTGCCGTCATCGGAGATGGACAGCAGGATGTGGTCGCCTTCCTGTTCAGCGGACAAAATCACTTTGCCGCTGCGCGGTTTGCCCATCGCTTCGCGATCGGCCGGCTCTTCGATACCGTGGTCGACCGAGTTGCGCACCAAGTGGACCAGCGGGTCGGCCAGGGCCTCGACAAGGTTTTTGTCGAGGTCGGTTTCTTCGCCGACCAGCTCCAGGTTGATCTCTTTCTTGAGCTGGCGAGCCAGGTCGCGAACCAGACGCGGGAAGCGCCCGAAGACTTTCTTGATCGGTTGCATCCGGGTCTTCATGACCGCGGTCTGCAAGTCGGCCGTGACCACATCGAGGTTCGACACGGCTTTGGACATGGCTTCATCGGCGCTGTTGGCACCCAGGCGAACCAGGCGGTTACGCACCAGTACCAACTCGCCGACCATGTTCATGATTTCGTCGAGACGCGCGGTGTCGACCCGCACGGTGGTCTCGGCTTCGCTGGCCGGTTTTTCCGCAGGCGGCGCGGCCGCTGCACGGGCAGGCGCCGGTGCAGCAGCGGCGGCGGCAGGTTTCGGTGCAGCGGCGGCAGCAGGCTTCGCTGCTTCGGCTTTTGGTTCGGGCGCCTTGGCGACAGGTGCCGAGGCCTTGGCGACGGGCGTTGCTACCGAAGAGGCGGCGGAACCGGTGCCGACTTCAGTGAACTTGCCTTTGCCATGCAATTCGTCGAGCAGCGATTCGAACTCGTGATCCGAGATCAGATCGCCGCCAGCCGCTGCTGCGGTTGGCGCAGCCGGGGTCGGTACCGAGGCAATGGCCGATTCCAGCGCGTCGACGGCAAAGTTGCCCTTGCCGTGCAGCTGATCGAGCAGTGCTTCGAACTCATCGTCAGTAATGTCGGAACTGTCACCTGGCGCTTTCGGCGCAGCCGGTGCGGCAGGCGCAGCGGGTGTTGCCACCGCGTCGACGGCGAACTGGCCTTTGCCGTGCAACTGATCGAGCAACGACTCGAACTCGGCATCGGTGATTTCATCGCTGGTCGCGGCATCGCCGGCCGGCAGCGCAACAGCGGCCGGGGCCTCAGCCTGAGCCTTGACGGCGTTCAGCGAGTCCAGCAGTTGTTCGAATTCGTTATCGGTGATGTCGCCTGATTCGGCTTCGGCAGCCGGCTCTTCCACCACTTCAGCCACAGGTGCGGCTTGATCGGCGGTTTGCGGCTCGGCCAGACGGGCCAGGGCTGCAAGCAATTCAGGCGTGGCGGCCGTTATCGGGCCACGCTCGCGGACTTCGCTGAACATGCCGTTCACCGCGTCCAGCGCTTCGAGAACCACGTCCATCAATTCCGAATCGACGCGACGTTCACCCTTGCGCAGGATGTCAAACACGTTCTCGGCGATGTGACAGCACTCCACCAGCTCGTTGAGCTGGAGGAAGCCGGCGCCCCCTTTTACAGTGTGAAAACCGCGAAAAATTGCATTGAGCAAGTCCGCATCATCCGGTCGGCTTTCAAGCTCGACCAGCTGTTCGGACAGTTGCTCTAGAATCTCGCCGGCCTCAACCAGGAAATCCTGAAGGATCTCTTCATCGGCGCCGAAGCTCATTAAGGGGGTGCTCCTAAAGGTCTAAAAACCTAAAAAACCTAAAATGCTAAAAAATCTAAAATCCTAGGCTGGATAACAAATCGTCCACATCGTCCTGACCGGACACAACGTCTTCTCTTTTATCGGCATGAATCTGCGGACCTTCACCCTGAGAGAGATGTTTTTGCGGATCTTTTTCTGCAAGCATCGCTTCACGATCATGTTCGATGCCCGCAAAGCGGTCCACCTGACTGGCCATAAGCACGAGCTTGAGCAGGTTGCTTTCAACTTCAGTGACCAATTGGGTCACACGCTTGATCACCTGACCGGTGAGGTCCTGGTAATCCTGAGCGAGCAGAATGTCGTTGAGGTTGCTCGACACCGCGCGGTTGTCCGCGCTGCTACGTGCCAGGAAACCATCGACACGCCGTGCCAGCTCACGAAACTCCTCAGCCCCGACTTCGCGACGCATGAACCGCCCCCAGTCCGTGCTCAGCGCCTGAGCTTCATCGCTCAGGCTGTTGACCAGCGGCGTGGAGTTTTCGACCAGATCCATGGTGCGGTTGGCTGCGGCCTCTGTCAGCTTGACAACGTAACCCAGACGCTCGGTGGCATCTGTGATCTGGGACACTTCCTCGGCTTGCGGCATGTGCGGGTCAATCTGAAAATTGACGATCGCACTGTGCAGCTCGCGGGTGAGCTTGCCCACTTCCTGATACAGGCCGCGGTCACGGGTCTGGTTGAGCTCATGGATCAGTTGCACAGCGTCGCCGAACTTGCCTTTTTCAAGGCTTTCGACCAGTTCGACCGCGTGTTTTTTCAGGGTCGATTCAAAATCGCCCTGTGAAGATTCGTTTTGGTCCATAGCTTCCCCGTGGCGCAGTTTCTCAACCGATGCGTTCGAAAATCTTCTCGATTTTTTCTTTCAACGCCTGGGCCGTGAAGGGTTTGACCACATAGCCGTTTACGCCGGCCTGGGCCGCTTCGATGATCTGCTCGCGCTTGGCTTCAGCGGTCACCATCAGCACTGGCAGGTGCTTGAGCTTTTCATCGGCGCGCACGTGGCGCAGCAGATCGATACCGGTCATGCCAGGCATGTTCCAGTCCGTTACCAGAAAGTCGATGCTTCCGCTGTTGAGAACCGGAATGGCAGTAATGCCATCGTCGGCCTCGACCGTGTTGGTGAACCCAAGGTCACGCAACAGGTTTTTTATGATCCGCCGCATCGTTGAGAAGTCATCAACGATGAGGATTTTCATGTTCTTGTCCAATTCGACCTCCAAGCAGTCTTAAACGCGCCCAGCACCTGGACGCGCCATTTCAATCAATCCGGCAAAGCACTCAATGACTGTCTGGAGCACAACAGATCGAGACCGGCGCAGTTCAACACCACACCAGCCAAGTTCGCAGTGTCCCCACACTGCCTTCAGCGCGCTCGCCACTCCCCCAAACGCCCCCGCAAACGGGCCGCGCACTGGCTGTGTAACTGGCTGACCCGAGATTCGCTGACCCCCAGGACCTCACCGATTTCCTTGAGATTCAACTCTTCGTCGTAGTACAGCGCCAACACCAGTCGCTCACGCTCCGGCAAATTGGCAATCGCGTCCGCCAGCGCTGCCTGGAAGCGTTCATCTTCCAGATCGCGCGACGGCTCGAGATGAGCACTCGCGCCATCCTCATGCAGCCCTTCGTGTTCGCCGTCCTGCAACAGGTCGTCGAAACTGAACAAGCGGCTGCCCAGGGTGTCGTTCAAAATCCCGTAGTAATCGTCGAGACTCAATTGGAGTTCGGCCGCAACTTCGTGATCTTTAGCGTCACGACCGGTTTTAGCTTCAATCGAGCGAATTGCGTCGCTGACCATGCGGGTATTGCGGTGGACCGAACGTGGCGCCCAGTCCCCTTTGCGCACTTCATCAAGCATGGCGCCGCGGATCCGGATGCCCGCGTACGTCTCGAAACTCGCGCCTTTGCTGGCGTCATATTTGGTGGATACTTCAAGCAGGCCGATCATCCCGGCCTGGATCAGGTCTTCGACCTGGACACTGGCTGGCAGTCGCGCCAGCAGGTGGTAAGCAATGCGTTTGACCAGTGGCGCGTAACGCTCGATCAGCTCGTACTGCGCGTCACGCGCCGACTTCTTGTAGAGGTTGTAACCGCTGGCTGTCATAGCACGGGTCCTGCCGTTTGTTGCACGAGGCGCTCGACGAAAAACTCCAGGTGCCCACGCGGGTTGGCAGGCAGCGGCCAGGTATCGACCTTTTGTGCGATGGCCTTGAAAGCCAGGGAGCACTTGGAACGAGGGAAGGCTTCATAGACCGCGCGCTGCTTCTGCACAGCCTTGCGCACGCTTTCGTCGTACGGCACCGCACCAACGTATTGTAAGGCGACGTCGAGGAAGCGGTCCGTGACCTTGGTCAACTTGGCGAACAGGTTGCGGCCTTCCTGCGGGCTCTGGGCCATGTTGGCCAGGACGCGGAAGCGGTTCATGCCGTAGTCGCGGTTGAGCAATTTGATCAGGGCGTAGGCATCCGTGATCGAAGTCGGCTCGTCGCAGACCACCAGCAAGACTTCTTGCGCGGCGCGAACAAAACTGACTACCGAGTCACCAATACCCGCAGCGGTGTCGATCACGAGCACATCGAGGTTGTCGCCGATATCGCTGAACGCCTGGATCAGGCCGGCATGCTGGGCCGGACTCAGATGAACCATGCTTTGTGTGCCGGACGCGGCCGGGACGATGCGGATGCCGCCTGGCCCCTGCAACAACACGTCGCGCAGCTCACAGCGGCCTTCGATGACGTCGGCCAGGGTACGTTTGGGTGTCAGTCCCAACAGGACGTCGACATTCGCCAGCCCCAGATCGGCGTCCAGCAGCATGACGCGCCGGCCGAGCTCAGCTAGAGCCAGGGACAAGTTCACTGACACATTAGTCTTCCCGACGCCACCTTTGCCGCCGGTCACCGCGATCACCTGTACGGGATGCATGCTGCCCATGTTATTTCTTTACCTTGTCTTGCATAGACGGAGGCCACATTACTGGCTGCGCGTTCATCAACTGAACAATGCATGGCAGACCATCGATGTAGGTACAAAAACTGTTCATTAATACCTCAGCCAACCTGCTTGGTCGGGCTGTGATAAATATCAGCGAACATGTCAGCCATGGCTTCTTCGCTGGGTTCTTCCTGCATTTGCACGCTAACGGCGCGACTGACCAACTGATGACGACGCGGCAGATGCAGATCATCCGGAATACGCGGTCCATCAGTCAGGTAAGCCACCGGCAATTCATGACTGATCGCCAGGCTCAACACCTCGCCCAGACTTGCCGTCTCATCCAGTTTAGTCAGGATGCAGCCAGCCAGCCCGCAACGCTTGTAACTGTGATAAGCGGCGGTTAGAACCTGTTTTTGGCTGGTGGTTGCCAGAACCAGATAATTTTTTGATTTGATGCCACGACCGGCCAGGCTTTCGAGCTGCATGCGCAATGCCGGATCGCTGGCCTGAAGGCCCGCGGTATCGATCAGCACCACGCGCTTGCGCAGCAAAGGATCCAGCGCCTGCACCAGGGACTGGCCCGGATCGACGTGCGTCACCGACACATTGAGGATCCGGCCGAGGGTCTTGAGTTGTTCCTGGGCACCGATGCGGTAGCTGTCCATGCTCACCAGCGCGATGTTCTGCGCGCCGTACTTGAGCACGTAACGGGCCGCGAGCTTGGCCAGGGTGGTGGTCTTGCCCATGCCGGCAGGGCCGACCATGGCAATCACGCCGCCCTCTTCCAGTGGCTCGACTTCCGGTGTGGCGATCATCCGCGCCAGGTGCGCCAGCAACATGCGCCAGGCCTGACGAGGTTCATCAATGTCGGTAATCAGCTCCAGCAGATCGCGGGACAACGGACCGGACAAACCGATGCGTTGCAGGCGGCGCCAAAGGTTGGCCTGGGCCGGGCGGCTGCCTTGCAACTGATTCCAGGCCAGCGAACCGAGTTGTACTTCCATCAGTTCGCGCAGGCTGTTGAGTTCGAAACGCATCGAGTCGAAGGCACGCGGATCAACACCGGTCGCGGCAGGCGCGGGGGCCGGTGCCGGGCGACGAGGTTCAGCGTAGGTCGGCTCGATCAGTGGCTCGGCGGCAGTCAGCGGCAGGCCGGCGAACAACTGGCGATTGGTGGACTTGTCGCTCTCGCCATCGCTGCGCAGGCTCAGTTCGGCCTGGGCGGTGACGATCCGCGACTGGGTCTTGCGCAGCTCATCCTCGAGTTCCATGTTCGGAACACGCGGGGCCAGCGCCGACAGTTTGTAATCCAGAGCGGCCGTCAGCTCGACACCACCGGCGATCCGGCGGTTGCCAATGATGGCGGCATCAGCGCCCAGCTCATCACGAACCAGCTTCATGGCCTGACGCATATCGGCGGCGAAAAAACGCTTAACTTGCATAAACCACTACCTCAGCCGTTGGGCCCTACTGTCGCAACGATGGTCACTTGCTTGTTGTCAGGGATTTCCTGGTAAGCCAACACATGCAAACCCGGGACTGCCAGTCGGCCGAATCGCGACAGCATCGCGCGAACCGGGCCGGCCACCAGCAGAATCACCGGCTGACCTTGCATTTCCTGACGCTGCGCCGCATCGATCAACGAGCGCTGCAGTTTTTCAGCCATGCTTGGCTCCAGCAGAACGCCCTCTTCCGAGCCTTGTCCTGCCTTCTGAAGACTATTGAGCAATATTTGTTCCAACCTTGGCTCCAAGGTGATAACTGGCAGCTCCGACTCAGTCCCCACAATGCTTTGGACGATTGCACGAGATACGCCGACGCGGACGGCGGCCACCAGCGCGGCAGTATCTTGACTCTTGGCGGCATTGTTCGCGATCGCCTCGGCGATGCTGCGAATGTCCCGTACGGGCACCTGTTCGGCCAGCAACGCCTGGAGCACCTTGAGCAACTGCGACAACGAAACCACGCCCGGCACCAGCTCTTCCGCCAGTTTTGGCGAGCTTTTGGCCAGCAATTGCATGAGTTGCTGCACTTCTTCGTGGCCAATCAGCTCACTGGAGTGCTTGTACAGAATCTGGTTCAAATGGGTTGCCACTACCGTACTGGCATCGACCACGGTGTAACCGAGGGATTGTGCCTGTGCGCGCTGACTCACTTCGATCCAGACCGCCTCCAGCCCGAAAGCCGGATCTTTGGCGGTAATACCGTTGAGCGAACCGTAGACCTGACCTGGGTTGATCGCCAGCTCGCGATCCGGATAAATCTCCGCTTCGGCCAGGATCACCCCCATCAGAGTGAGGCGATAGGCGCTCGGTGCGAGGTCGAGGTTGTCACGGATATGCACAGTCGGCATCAGGAAGCCCAGATCCTGGGACAGCTTTTTACGCACACCCTTGATCCGCGCCAGCAGCTGACCACCCTGATTGCGGTCCACCAGCGGAATCAGACGATAGCCGACTTCCAGGCCAATCATGTCGATCGGCGTCACATCGTCCCAGCCAAGCTCCTTGGTTTCCTGAGCGCGAGCCGGCGATGGCAGCAATTCCTGCTGACGCTTGACCTCTTGCAGGGCCTGAACCTTGACGATGTTCTGCTTCTTCCAGAACAGGTACGCGCCACCGGCCGCCAGGGCCGCCATGGTCAGAAAGGAAAAGTGCGGCATGCCGGGCACCAGGCCCATCACTGCCATCAGGCCCGCTGCCACGGCCAGCGCCTTGGGCGAGGCGAACATCTGGCGATTGATCTGTTTGCCCATGTCTTCCGAACCGGAAGCACGGGTCACCATGATCGCTGCAGCTGTAGATAACAACAGTGATGGCAATTGCGCCACCAAACCGTCACCGATGGTCAGCAACGCGTAAACCCTGCCCGCATCACCGAAGGTCATGCCGTGCTGGAAGATACCGACCGCCATGCCGCCGATCAGGTTGATGAACAGAATCAGCAAACCGGCGATGGCATCGCCACGCACGAACTTGCTGGCACCGTCCATGGAACCGTAGAACTCGGCTTCCTGGGCCACTTCCATCCGGCGCATCTTGGCCTGGTTCTGATCGATCAGGCCGGCGTTCAAATCGGCGTCGATCGCCATTTGTTTGCCGGGCATCGCATCGAGGGTGAAACGTGCGCTCACCTCGGAAATCCGCCCGGCACCCTTGGTTACCACGACGAAGTTGATGATCATCAAAATCGCGAAGACCACGATACCGACCACGTAGTTACCGCCGATCACCACCTCACCGAACGCCTGGATCACCTTACCGGCGGCGGCGTGGCCGTCCTGCCCGTGGAGCATCACCACTCGCGTGGAGGCCACGTTCAGCGCCAGTCGCAACAACGTTGCCACCAGCAGAATGGTCGGGAACACCGCGAAATCCAGCGGTCGCAACGCGTAGACGCAGACCAGCAGCACGACGATCGACAGCGCGATGTTGAACGTGAAGAACACGTCCAGCAGGAACGGCGGCACCGGCAGCATCATCATGGCCAGCATGACCAGCAGCAACAACGGCACGCCCAGATTGCCCCGACTTAAGTCGGCAACGTTTGTGCGGGCACTGTTGAGTAACTGAGAGCGATCCACCGGTTTTCCCCGTTCCTTTAAAGCAAACTTTTGACGCCTGAAGCAGACGCAGGGCGGCTACTGCAAGAAGCCTTCCAACTTTTGCCGGGAGCTTGGAACAGAGGGGATAATCGAAAGATTCAGGGTGTCTGGACCGGCCTCATCGCGAGCAGGCTCGCTCCCACATTCGACCGCATTCCTATTGGGAGAACGCGGTTAAAGGTGGGAGCGAGGCTTGCCCGCGAAGGCGTTGGCACGACTAGCGCAAAACTCAGGAATCGCGGCGCAGATCCGGTGGAATCGGCAAGTCATCCTTGAGCGGATCCGGCCGCTTGCCCTTGCCCGCGCGGTGCTGTCGGATCTGGTAGACGTAGGCCAATACCTGAGCGACGGCCAGATAAAGCCCGCCAGGAATTTCCTGCTCCAGCTCCGTGGAGTAATAGATCGAACGCGCCAGGGCCGGAGACTCCAGCAGCAGCACTTCGTTGGCCACGGCGATTTCACGGATTTTCAGGGCCAGGAAATCACTGCCCTTGGCAATCAGCATCGGCGCCGAGCCCTTGTCCGGGTCGTATTTGAGCGCCACGGCATAGTGAGTCGGGTTGGTAATGACCACATCGGCCTCGGGGATGGCCGCCATCATCCGGCGCTGGGACATCTCGCGCTGCAACTGGCGAATGCGCTGCTTGACCTCCGGCCTCCCCTCCTGATCCTTGTGCTCGTCGCGCACTTCCTGCTTGGTCATCAGCAGCTTCTTGTGGCTTTCCCAGAGCTGCACCGGCACGTCGACGGCGGCGATGATGATCAAGCCGCACGCCATCCACAGGGTGCTCCAGCCGACCACTTGCAGGCTGTGAATGATCGCCATTTCCAACGGCTCGTGCGCAATGCGCATCAGGTCGTCGATGTCGGAATTCAACACCGCCAGCGCGACGAACAGCACAATGAAGAACTTCGCCAGGGCCTTGAGCAGTTCCACCAGCGCCTTGGCCGAGAACATCCGCTTCAGCCCCGCACCGGGGTTCATGCGACTGAATTTCGGCGCCATCGAGCCTGCCGCGAACAACCAGCCACCGAGGGAAATCGGGCCGAGAAATGCCGCCAGCAGCAAGGTGATCATCACCGGCTGAATCGCCAACAGGGCAATCTGCCCCGAGTGCAGGAGGAAGGTGCCCATGCTGCGCTGATCCAGAATCACTTCCCGCGACAGCGTGAAGTTCATGCGCATCAGCTCCATCATGTCCTGCGCCAAAGCCCCGCCGAAAATCAGCAGCGCACCGGCACCGGCAAGCATGATCGCCAAGGTATTGAGCTCTTTGGAGCGCGCAATCTCGCCCTTGTCCCTGGAGTCCTTTTTACGTTTCTCCGTGGGGTCTTCTGTTTTGTCCTGACCGCTTTCGCTCTCAGCCATGACTCAGCGCGCCCGTGCCAGTTCGCGCAACCACTGCAAGGCCTCGGTAGCCAGCGGTTGGTACTGATTGATGATGTCCGCCAGCCCGACCCAGACAATGAACAGCCCGAGCACCAGGGTCAGCGGGAAGCCGATGGAAAAGATGTTCAGTTGCGGCGCGGCGCGGGTCATCACGCCAAACGCGATGTTGACCACCAGTAGCGCGGTGATCGCCGGCAGCACCAGCAACAATGCCGCACCCAGCACCCAACCGAGCTTGCCGGCCAGGTCCCAGAATTGCGAAACCATAAAGCCGCTACCGACCGGGAGCGTGGTGAAACTTTCAGTGAGAATTTCGAAGACCACCAAGTGGCCATTCATGGCCAGGAACAACAGCGTCACCAGCATGGTGAAGAACTGCCCGATCACCGCCACCGACACGCCGTTGGTGGGGTCGACCATCGACGCGAAGCCCATGCCCATCTGAATCGAAACGATCTGCCCGGCGACCACGAAGGCCTGGAAGAACAGTTGCAGGGCGAACCCCATCACCGCACCAATGAGGATCTGCTCGGCAATCAGCAGCAGCCCGCTCAAGTCCAGTGCATTGACCGGCGGCATTGGTGGCAACCCGGGCGCAATCACAACCGTGATCGCCAGAGCGAAATATAGACGCACCCGCTGGGGCACCAGGGTCGTACCGAAAACCGGCATGACCATCAGCAAGCCTCCGATGCGAAACAGGGGCAACATGAACGTCGCCACCCAGGTGCTGATCTGGGTATCGGTCAGTTGCAGCAGTGACTGCATGGCTTAGCCGATGACCCGAGGAATATTGCCGTACAACTGCAGGATGTATTCCATGAACGTCTGCACCAGCCACGGACCGGCAACGATCAGCGTCACCAGCATGACCAGCAGGCGCGGCAAGAAGCTCAGGGTTTGTTCGTTGATCTGCGTAGCCGCCTGGAACATCGCGACCAGCAGCCCCACCAGCAGACTCGGAATCACCAGCACGGCGACCATCATGGTGGTCAGCCAGAGCGCTTCACGAAAGATGTCTACCGCGACTTCCGGCGTCATGGCGAAACACCGCCGAAGCTACTCGCCAATGTCCCGATGATCAGCGCCCAGCCATCCACCAGCACGAACAGCATGATCTTGAACGGCAGGGAAATGATCAGCGGCGAGAGCATCATCATACCCATGGCCATCAGCACACTGGCGACGACCAGGTCGATGATCAGGAACGGAATGAAGATCATGAAGCCGATCTGGAACGCGGTTTTCAGCTCGGACGTGACGAAGGCCGGCACCAGAATGGTCAGCGGCGCCTGATCCGGCGTGGCGATGTCCGTGCGCTTGGACAGGCGCATGAACAATTCCAGATCACTGCTGCGCGTCTGCGCCAGCATGAAGTCCTTGATCGGCACCTGAGCCTTGGCCACGGCATCCTGCGCGGTGAGTTTTTCCGCCAGATACGGCTGCAAGGCATCCTGATTCACCCGGTCAAACACCGGCGCCATGATGAACAGGGTCAGAAACAGCGCCATGCCCGTGAGGATCTGGTTCGACGGCGTCTGCTGCAGGCCCAGAGCCTGACGCAGGATCGAGAAGACGATGATGATCCGCGTGAAGCTGGTCATCAGCATGACGAACGCCGGAATGAAACTCAGCGCGGTCATGATCAACAGGATTTGCAGGCTGACCGAGTATTCCTGAGCACCCTGGGCGTTGGTGCCCAGGGTGATCGCCGGGATCGACAACGGATCGGCGGCGAAGGCCAGCGGCGCGGCCAGCATCAGGGCCAGCGTCAAGATGATGCGTAGCGCACCCATTACTTCTTATCCTTCTGATCCTTGCCCATCAGTTCCATCAGGCGCAGGGCAAATTCCGGGGTCGCTTTCTCGGTGACCGGTACGTGCACCGGCTCCTTGAGCACATGCAGCGCGGTGATGGTGCCGGGGCTCAAACCGAGCAGGATCTGCTCATTGCCGACCTGCACCAGCATCAATCGGTCACGCGGACCCAGCGCCCGGGAACCGATCAACTCGATCACCTGCGCCTTGCCCGCCGGTCCGGCCTGCTGGACCCGGCGCAGCAGCCAGGCGAGGAAGAAGATCAACCCCAGCACCAACAGCAGACCGAGCACCAACTGCGTCAACTGGCCCGCCACACCGCTACTGACAGCAGGTGCGGCAGCCACCGCAGCATTAGCAACCGGTTCGGCCGCCAACGCACTGAACGGCAAGGCCAGTAACAACCCCAAAAGCTTTTTCACTCAGCGCAGCTTCTTGATGCGTTCGCTTGGGCTGATCACGTCAGTCAGGCGGATGCCGAACTTCTCGTTGACCACCACCACTTCACCGTGAGCGATCAACGTACCGTTGACCAGCACGTCCAGCGGCTCACCGGCCAGGCGATCGAGCTCGATCACCGAACCCTGGTTGAGCTGCAGCAGGTTACGGATGTTGATGTCGGTGCTGCCGACTTCCATGGAAATCGACACCGGGATGTCGAGGATCACGTCCAGGTTCGGACCGTCCAGGGTTACCGGATCGTTGTTTTTCGGCACGCTGCCGAATTCTTCCATCGGCAGACGGTTCGACGACGAACCAGCAGCGTCAGCCGCCAGCAAGGCGTCAATGTCGTCCTGCCCGGCATCGCCGGTTTCTTCCAGGGCCGCAGCCCATTCGTCAGCCAGCGCCTGGTCGTCCTGGGTATTCATATCGTCAGCCATCATGTGTCCTCGGCGGGCAACCCATCAGAGGGCAGCCGTCAGTTAAAAGCGAATATGTAGAGGCGCCGGTCAACGGCGCTCGATCGGCTCGATCACTTGCAACGCAAGGTTGCCTTTGTGCGAGCCCATCTTGACCTTGAACGCAGGCACGCCGTTGGCGCGCATGATCATTTCTTCCGGCATTTCGACCGGGATAATGTCCCCCGGCTGCATGTGCAGAATGTCGCGCAGGCGCAACTGGCGACGGGCAACCGTGGCGCCGATCGGCACGTCGACGTCGAGCACGTCCTGGCGCAGGGCATTGACCCAACGCTCGTCCTGATCGTCGAGGTCCGACTGGAAGCCGGCGTCGAGCATTTCGCGTACCGGCTCGATCATCGAGTACGGCATGGTCACGTGCAGGTCGCCGCCACCGCCATCGAGTTCGATGTGGAAGGTCGACACCACAATGGCTTCGCTCGGGCCGACGATGTTGGCCATGGCCGGGTTCACTTCCGAGTTGATGTACTCGAAGTTCACTTCCATGATCGCCTGCCAGGCTTCCTTCAGATCGACGAAGGCCTGCTCCAGCACCATGCGCACCACACGCAGTTCGGTCGGGGTGAATTCACGCCCTTCGATCTTCGCGTGGCGGCCGTCGCCGCCGAAGAAGTTGTCCACCAGTTTGAACACCAGTTTGGCGTCGAGGATGAACAGCGCCGTGCCGCGCAACGGTTTGATCTTGACCAGGTTGAGGCTGGTCGGCACGTACAGCGAGTGCACGTATTCGCCAAACTTCATCACCTGCACACCACCGACGGCAACGTCCGCCGAGCGGCGCAGCATGTTGAACATGCTGATGCGGGTGTAGCGGGCGAAACGCTCGTTGATCATTTCCAGGGTCGGCATGCGTCCACGGACGATGCGATCCTGGCTGGTCAGGTCGTAGCTTTTGACACTGCCGGGTTCGGCAGCGGTATCGGTCTGTACCAGACCATCGTCGACACCATGCAACAGCGCATCGATCTCATCCTGGGACAGCAGGTCCTGCACGGCCATGTCGTGTTCCTACTGCAGTACGAAATTAGTGAAAAGCAACTGTTCGATGACCACTTTGCCGAGCTCTTTCTGCGCCACTTCCTGGACGCTGGCCGTGGCTTTCTGGCGCAGCATTTCCTGACCGACCGGCGACGCCAGGGTCGCGAAATCCTGCCCGGAGAACAGCATGACAAGGTTGTTGCGGATGACCGGCATGTGGACTTTCAGGGCTTCCAGGTCAGCCTGATTGCGGCCCTGCATGGTGATGCTCACCTGCATGAAGCGCTGGCGGCCGTTCTGGTTGTAGTTGGCCACGAAGGCCGGCGCCATTTGCTCGAAAACCGCTGGTTGCTTGCCGGCCGGGGCAGTTTCAACCACGGCGACAGGCTTGCTCTGAGCGCTGTGCATGAAGAACCAGGTCGCTCCCACGGACAAGCCGATCGCCAGCAGCAGGGCCACCACGATCACAATGATCAGCTTGATTTTGCCTTTGGTTGCGGGGTCTTTTACTACTGCTTCGCTCTTCGCCATGCCAATAATCCGTCACTATTCGGGTTTTCACAGTCGCACGGCAAGGCAAGAGCAAGTGTTATGCCAGAAGTGTCGGGAGACAGGGGACGGCGGATGACGATTCACCACAAAACAAATGTGGGAGCGAGCCTGCTCGCGATTGCGGTGCAACAGTCGATGAAGATATTGACTGTCAGTGCCTCATTCGCCGGCAAGCCGGTCTCGCTCCCACAGGGTTTGGTGCCTGACTAATTCAGGCGTAGTAGTCGACGGCGCTGGAGCCGATGACACTGGTGGTGCTGGCCGCGACTTCGGCAACGGTCGGCGCGAGTTCTTCATCCACGCCATCGAGGCGACCACCGCTGGCGTTGCTGCGCCCGCCCTGCCCCTGCTGAGCCTGTTGTTCCTGACCCTGCCCCTGCCAACCACGCGACTGGTCGGACACGTTGACATCAACCTGCCCCATGCCCTGCTGCGCGAACATGTCACGCAAGCGGTGCATCTGGCCATCGAGCGCTTCGCGAACGCTTGGATGCGCGCTCATGAAGGTCACTTGGGTCTGCTGGTCCGGCACCATGTTCACCCGAATGTCGAGACGACCCAGTTCGGCCGGTTGCAACTGGATATCGGCCGCCTTGAGATTGGCGCTGGACAGGTACATGACCCGGTTCACGATTTCTTCGGTCCAGCCGCTTTGATTCATCGTGATCGGCTGATTCACCGGTACCGCGTTGGCGGTTTTCGGTGTAGCTGCCTGAGTCAGCGCCGCCAGACGGTTGGCGAAGTCGTCGACGCGGGTATCGCTGCTCGCCGACTTCAAGTCCTTGAGGCCGTCATCGATCAACCCACTGAAGGTTTTCTCACCGCCCTGGCTGGTACTGTCCTTGTCCGCCTGCACATCGAGCATGCCCGCCATGCCGGCGGCAAAGTTCTGCGCCGAGGTGGGTTCGCCATCAGCCTGGGCCTGAGCAGCCGTCGGCGCTGCCTTGGGTTGCGCCTGACTGGCAGCGGAAATATGACCGCCCTGTTCCATGGCCATGCGCACGGCCGGCAGCGCATCCAGCGGATCGGCTTCAGGATCGAACGCGTCATCCGCCGGTGCGGCAACCTGTACCGCCGCCACTGGCGCAGCAACAGGAGGCGCCTGCACTTGCGGCTGCTCAGTGACCACCACTGGCGGTGCTTGCGGAACCGGAGCTGCCACCACGGCTTGCAACGCTGGCAGCAATGACGGATCGAGAGCCGGATCAACCGGCGCCGTGTCGACGACTACCGGGGTTTCTGCGGTATCCGCGGCAGCTGCGGCATCATCGCTGGCAGCCTTGTCGTCGGCCGGTGCCGGTTTATCGGCGGGCAAGGTTTTGCCGCTATCGGCAACCGTCGGTTCCGGGGCGGCAGCATTGTCGTTGCCGACGCTCTTTTTATCGGGGCTGTCCGGGGCTTTATCGCGCACCGGCTTCGGCGATCCATCGGTGGCCGCCGAGGGCTTGTTCTGGGCTTGATTGGCGTAGACCTGAGCGAAGCTGGAGGCTTTGTCCCCGGGCTCAGCGGACAGCGCCGGTGGATTGGCGGAGGCGGCTTGAGTCTTGGCCTGAGCGGCGGCCTGAAGAAGAATATTGGGGGTAACGGGCATGAAACGGTCTCCGCTGCACTGGGATCGTAGGTACAGTTGCGGAGATTGCTGCAAGGGTTGCGCCAGTTTTGTTCGAACGGTGCTAAAAACGCCGGACGGTCGCACTGCCAGCGAGAGAGCGCTGGCGCTCTGCTTCGTAGAGGGTGCGGATAATCGCGAATTCACTATCGATTTCGCTGATCAGTTTCTCGATGCCTTCCAGCGACTCCTGCTTGCTTCGCTGCTCAAGCTCATTGCACAACTGCGCAAGGCGAATGGCGCCCATGTTGCTGCAACTGCCCTTGAAACTGTGCGCAGTGGCACCGAGCGTCTCTGCATCGTCAGCCTTGTGCAGCTGACTCAAGCGCTCTATGGAATCGGCAAGAAAAGTACCCAGCAACATCGGATACTCATCCTCCATGACTTCTTGCAACGCGCTCAGCACGTCGCGATCCAGATGTGTGTCAGCCACTTGCTCACTCCTTGATCAAGAATGCGCGGATTATGCCAGAGCCTCCCAGAAAAATTCCACGCGGGCACTACGACCATCGTCGGACCAGTTGGCGTTACGGCTCAACTGGCGGATCAGACTGACCCCGCGTCCCGACAGACGGGCACCATCGAGGGGGCGCGCCATCACCCTGTCGACATCAAAACCCTTGCCACTGTCTTCGACACGAATCGTCAGGCAACCACCCTCGCCTTTGGGCGCGACCTGCAAATGCAGCCGCACATAGCCGTCCTGCAGCTCGTCCAGACGTGCATTGCGTTGTTGATAATAGCGGGCAAAACCCGAGGCATCGCGTTTCAGGCTTGAGTCCAGCCCCAGCACGCCGTGCTCCAGTGCATTGGAGTACAACTCCGCGAGCACACTGTAAAGCGCACCGCTCTGGGCGCGCAAACCATGCACTTCCAGCAGCAACTGCAAAAGATACGGCAATGGATTGAAGCGCTTGAGGGTGGCCGCACGAAACTCGAAACTCACCGACCAGTCCAGCGGGCAGGACTGACCGCTATCGGAATACACCAGGGCCGGCGGACTCAGCTGTGCAGCCTCCAACAGGCTGACTTCGACCATGCTGACATCGTCGCGAGCCTCACCGCGAAAATCCCGCAGCGCCTGTTCGATCTCCTCGAACAGCTGATCCGGCCGACGATTGGCCGCAAACACCCGCTGCAATCGCTCGACGCCGAACAACTGCTCATTGGCATCGCACGTATCAATCACCCCGTCAGACAACAGGAACACCCGATCCCCGACCGCCATCGGAAACACTTCGGTGCGGTCGTCGAACGTCTGCGGGCTCAGCACGCCCAGCGGCAAATGCCGAGCGGTCAGCTGTGTGCGCTCGCCGCTGGCAATACTGTGCAGGTAACCGTCCGGCATCCCGCCGTTCCAGACCTCCACCGAGCGCCGCTGAAAACTCAGGCACAGCAGCGTCGCACAACAGAACATGTCCACCGGCAGGATGCGCTTGAGCTTGGCGTTCATCTCGCGCAGGGTTTCCGACAGGCCATAACCCTTGGCGGTCATGCCGTAGAAGACCTCGGCCAGCGGCATCGCCCCGACGGCGGCCGGCAAGCCATGGCCGGTAAAATCGCCGAGCAGCACGTGCATGTCGCCGGCCGGCGTGAACGCCGCGAGCAGCAAATCACCATTGAACAGCGCATAAGGCGATTGCAGGTAGCGGATGTTGGGGGCGTTCAGGCAGCCGGAATGGGCGACCTTGTCGAACACGGCCTTGGCCACACGCTGCTCGTTGAGCAGGTAATCGTGGTGCCTGGCAATTTGGTCGCGCTGCTCCAGCACGGTGGCCTGCAATCGGCGCAAACGGTCCATTGCCTTGATTTTGGCGGCGAGGATCACCTGGTTATAGGGTTTTGCCAGAAAGTCGTCACCGCCAGCCTCCAGACAGCGCGCCAAGGCTTCGCTTTCGCTCAGCGACGTCAGGAAGATGATCGGCACCAGGGTTTCCCCGGCCAGTGCCTTGATCTGCCGTGCTGCCTCGAAACCGTCCATCACCGGCATCATGGCGTCCATCAAGACCAGTTGCGGTCGTTGTAAGCGAAACGCTTCGACCGCTTCGGCACCGTTGGCCGCCGTCAGGACTTCATGACCCTGGCGACGGACGATACTCGACAGCAGCATGCGGTCGGCCGCGCTGTCTTCGGCAATCAGGATCGTCAGCGGCTCGAGCGGCTGCACGTTGGTCAACTGATGTCGAACAGTTTGTCGAAGTTGGAGATGGCGAGAATCTTCTTCACGTCAGAACTGCTGTTGACGACGCGAATGTCGGAATCGTCGCCACCAGCGTGATCACGCAGCAGAAGCAGCATGCCCAGTGCAGAACTGTCGAGGTAGGTCGCTTCTTTCAAATCGACGACCACTGCAGAGAGTTCCTTGTTCTCGTAGGACTCCCGAAATTCCTGATGTTTGGCGAAGTCGAATCGTCCTCTGATCGATATCGTCAGTTTTTGCCCATCCGGAGAGACTTCTGTAACGACTGACATTGAACGGCATCCTTGTCATTGGTGAACATACTTGTACAAGGTTTAGCACTTGACGGAGATGGGGGCAAGGCTGGAAAGGGGCGGAGTTTTTGAGGACGCCTTCGCGGGCAAGCCTCGCTCCTGCGGGATTTGTGCCGTTCACGAAATCATGGACGATGCGAAACCTGTAGGAGCGAGGCTTGCCCGCGAAGAACGATAACGCGGCCTGACTGATTCAGTACGGACTCTCACGCGGCAACCGCTGGGACAACTCGTCCATCAGCTTCTGTTCGCGCCTGTCTTCCAGCTGTCGCGCCTCGTCTGCGTAACGCTGAACCAGTTTGCGCAAGCCTTCGACCCGGGCAAATGCCTGCTGCCAGGTTTCCCGTGCCTTGTTCAGATTGTTCTGATGCCACGCCAGGCTTTGTCGCTGCTGATCGATGGCGGTGCCCAGTTGCGCGAGGAAGCCCTGATAACCCAGCAGCCACTGGCCCGAGACGCCGCTGCTGCCGCGCACGATCCATTGCTCCTGATAGTCGAGTCGAAAGGCTTCAAGGTCGGCGAGCTTGCTTTCTGCCACGCGAACCTGGCCCTGAAAATGGCCTAACCGCTGAGCGGCGGTTTTCTCGGCCTTTTCGGCCATTTCGACCACCGGCGCCAGACGCCCTGCCCGACTCTGGGCCATGATCGATTAACCGCCAGCCGCAGGCGCGAAGATCGAGCCCAGATAGGATTCGCTTTCGCCCAGGCTGATGCTGTCGTTCAACCCTTGGCGCAGGTATTTGGCCAGCTGCGGCTGCAGGGAAATCGCCAGGTCGGTCTCGCGATCTCCGCCAGCGACGTAGGCGCCGACACTGATCAGGTCGCGGCTCTGCTGATAGCGCGACCACAACTGCTTGAAATACTGGGCGCGGGCCATGTGTTCCGGCGACACCACCGACGGCATGACCCGGCTGATCGACGCTTCGATGTCGATGGCCGGGTAATGCCCTTCCTCAGCCAGACGTCGGGACAGGACGATGTGCCCGTCAAGCACACCCCGCGCCGAGTCGGCGATCGGATCCTGCTGGTCATCGCCTTCGGACAACACGGTATAAAACGCGGTGATCGAGCCGCCGCCCTTTTCAGCGTTACCAGCTCGCTCCACCAGTTTCGGCAACTTGGCGAACACCGATGGCGGATAACCCTTGGTCGCCGGCGGCTCGCCAATGGCCAGGGCGATTTCCCGCTGGGCCTGGGCGAAACGAGTCAGCGAGTCCATCAGCAACAGGACATTCTTGCCCTTGTCGCGGAAATACTCGGCGATCCGCGTGCAATACATCGCAGCGCGCAGACGCATCAGCGGTGCATCGTCCGCCGGGGACGCCACGACCACCGAGCGCTTGAGCCCTTCTTCACCGAGAATATGCTCGATGAATTCCTTAACTTCGCGACCCCGCTCACCGATCAGCCCGACGACGATAATGTCGGCCTCGGTGAAGCGGGTCATCATGCCCAGCAGCACACTCTTGCCGACGCCGGTACCGGCGAACAGCCCGAGCCGCTGACCGCGACCGACCGTCAACAAACCGTTGATGGAGCGAATGCCCACGTCCAGCGGCTCGCTGATCGGGTGACGCTTGAGTGGGTTGATCGTCGGGCCGTCCATCGGCACCCAGTCTTCCGCCTTCATGCCGCCCTTGCCGTCCAGCGCACGACCGGCGCCATCAAGCACCCGTCCGAGCATGCTCATGCCCATCGGCAGACGACCGGTATCGGCCAACGGCACCACACGGGCGCCGGGCGCGATGCCGGCGACGCTGCCGACCGGCATCAGAAAGACTTTGCTGCCGGAGAAGCCCATGACTTCGGCTTCGACCTGCACCGGATGGTAACTGTCGTCGTTGATGACCATGCAGCGGCTGCCCATGGCGGCGCGCAAGCCTTCAGCTTCGAGGGTCAGGCCGACCATGCGCAGCAAGCGGCCTTCAAGGATCGGTGCGCCGGCCAGCTCCGTGGCCTCGGCGTAACTGCCCAGGCGCTTGGCGAAGCTGGTGCGATCAAGGCGCATCGGGAACGTCCGGCTCGGCTTCGACGGCAGGTTTGGCCTCGATCGGCAGCTCCAGGCTCAGGTCCGGCGCGGCTGGGTGCAGGGCCTGCTCGTGCAATTGATCGAACAGCTTGTCCATGACCCGGGCGATGCGCGTTTCAACGGTGGCGTCGATGCGACTGTGCTCCGTCTCGACCCGGCAACCACCAGGCAACAAGGCTTCGTCCTCGACGATGCGCCAGGTTTCTTCATGGCGTTCGCGCAGGGCTTTGACCTGTTCGAAATCCTGCGGATTGATGTACAGCCGCACATTGCCCACGCCCAGCGGCAACAGCTTGAGGGCGTCGCGCATGACGTGTTCGATCTGCGTCGAGTCGATGGCCAGTTCGCGCTGAATCACCTGTTTGGTGATGTGCTGAACGAGATCGACCAGCGACTTTTCGATCTGGGTGTCTTGCTCGGCGATAGGCTCGAACAGGTTGGCCATCAGTTGCTCAAGCGCGGCGACTTTCGGCGCCAGGACCGCCTCTGCTTCCTGACGGACCTTGAGCGTGGTGCTGTGAAAACCTTCTTTCTCGCCCGTGGCGAAGCCTTCGTTGTAGGCCTCCTGGCGAATGCTTTCGAGTTCTTCGAGGGTCAGTGGCTGGACTTCTTCCAGCGGCACTTCCTCCATTTCCGGCGGCTCGGGCTCTGGTTCCGGCTCGGGCTCCGGTGCAGGCGGGTCGAAACTGGGCAGCGACCAGGTGTCGAAACCCGCGACGTCCTTGGCGCGGATCAGGTCGGTCTGGGACTCATCATGTTTGGACGACATAGTGACCTTAGATCATCTCTTCGCCGCCCTTCCCGCCGAGAACGATTTCTCCGGCTTCGGCCATACGGCGAGCAATGGTGAGGATTTCTTTCTGTGCGGTTTCCACGTCGCTGACACGCACCGGGCCTTTGGCCTCGAGGTCGTCGCGCAACAGTTCGGCCGCCCGTTTGGACATGTTCTTGAAGATCTTTTCCTTGACGCCTTCGTCCGAGCCTTTGAGGGCCAGTACCAGTACATCGGAGGAGACTTCGCGCAGCAACGCCTGAATCCCGCGGTCGTCGACATCGGACAGGTTGTTGAACACGAACATGAGGTCTTCGATCTGACCGGACAGGTCTTCGTCGACTTCGCGGATCGAGTCCATCAGCTGACCTTCGATCGAGCTGTCGAGGAAGTTCATGATGTCGGCCGCACGCTTGATGCCACCCAGGGTGGTGCGCGAGGCATTCGAGTTGCCGGAGAACTGCTTCTCGAGAATCTGGTTGAGTTCTTTCAGGGCGGCTGGCTGCACGGTATTCAGCGAGGAAACCCGCAGAATGATGTCCAGTCGCACCTTGTGGTCGAAGTTGCCCAGCACTTCGCCGGCCTGGTCCGGGTCGAGATACGCCACGACGATCGCCTGGATCTGCGGGTGCTCGTAACGGATCACGTCGGCGACGGCGCGCGGTTCCATCCACTTCAGGCTGTCGAGGCCACTGGTGTTGCCGCCCAGCAGGATCCGGTCGATCAGGCCGTTGGCCTTGTCCTCGCCCAGCGCCTGAGTCAGCATTTTGCGCACGTAGTCGTCGGAGCCGACGCCCAGGCTGGTCTGATCGCCGACAATGTCGACGAACTCGCTCATCACCTGCTCGACCTGCTCGCGGTGCACGTTACCCATCTGCGCCATGGCCACACCCACACGCTGGACCTCTTTGGGCCCCATGTGGCGCAGCACCTGGGCGGCATCGGTAGAACCGAGAGACAGCAGCAGGATTGCGGCTTTATCGACCCGGGACAGTTTGGCGACGGCGGCTCGGTTATCACTCATCTGCGTTAATCCACTCTTTCACGACCTGGGCCACGCGACCCGGATCTTCTGCCACCAGACTCTTGATTGCGTTCAACTGTGCGTCATAGCCTTCGCTCGGGCTTGGCAGCAGGATGCTGGTCGGGCCGCCGAGGCTGACGCGGTCGTTGGCCAGTTCGCCGTCCAGGCCGCCCATGCCACCGAGTTCCACGTCGCCGCCAAAGCCGGCCAGCTGTTTGCCTTTGCCGCCATTGGTGATGTTGTTGAGCACCGGACGCAGCACACCGAACACCAGTATCAGGATGAACAAGACACCCAGCACTTGCTTGACGATGTCCCAGAACCACGGCTGGGAGTAGAACGGAATATCGGCAATCACTTCACCGCGCTCGGCGGAGAACGGCATGTTGATCACGCTGACGCTGTCACCACGACTGGCGTCGAAACCGACGGCGTCCTGTACCAGACGAGTGAAGCGCGCCAATTCGTCGGCGCTCCACGGCGCACGGGTGGTTTCGCCGTTGGCTGCGTTGATCTTGACCTGATCGTCCACCACTACCGACACCGACAGGCGATTCAAACGCCCTTGCTGTTGTTTGGTGTGGCTGATGGAACGGTCGAGCTCGAAGTTCTTGGTGGATTGTTGACGCTTGTCCGCCGGGTACGGTGCCAGCATCGGTTGGCCGGTGGCCGGGTCCATGATTTGCTGACCGTTGGCATCCAGCAGTGGCTGGCCTGGCTGCACCATGCCGGCCGACGCGGTAGCGCCACCGGTGGTTTGCGGCGCCGAGGCCGGCGATGGCGGCTGGTTGCTCAGGGCACCCGGCACGCCTTGCGGGCCATTGCTGGCGGTGCGTTGCTCGTTGACCGACTGCTCGCTGCGCAACGCCGGCTGATCCGGGTTGAACTGCTCGGAGGTCGACTCGACAGCACTGAAATCCACGTCCGCCGAGACTTCGGCTTTATAGCGGTCGTTGCCCAGCACCGGTTGCAGGATGTTGTGCACGCGCTGAGTGAGCATGCTTTCCATGCGACGGCTGTAGTCGAATTGCTTGCCGGCCATGGTCAGTTCGGAGTTCTCCGCCTGATCCGAGAGCAGGTTGCCCTTCTGATCGACGACGGTGATCTGCGACTTGCTGAGTTCTGGAACGCTGGTCGCGACCAGGTTGATGATCGCCACCACCTGACCCGGCTCAAGCGAGCGACCGGAATACAGTTCTACCAGCACCGAAGCGCTCGGCTTGCGCTCGTCACGTACGAACACCGAGCTTTTCGGAATCGCCAGGTGCACGCGGGCACCCTTGACGTTGTTCAGGCTGGAGATGGTCCGGGCCAGTTCGCCTTCGAGGCCGCGACGATAACGGGTCGCTTCCATGAACTGGCTGGTGCCGAGCCCCTGGTCCTTGTCGAGGATCTCGAAACCGATGTTGCCGTCGCTGGGAGTGACACCAGCGCCCGCGAGCTTCAGTCGCGCACGGGACAGGTCATCGGCCTTGACCAGCAAGGCACCGGAGTTCGGTTCAACGGTATAGGGAATGTCTGCGGCAGCCAGGGTATCCATGACTTGCTTGGCGTCCATACCGGCAAGGCTGCCGTACAGAGGCCGGTAGTCCGGCTGTTGGGACCACAACACCACGGCGAAGCCAATCGCCACGCTCGCAGCCAGGCCGACCAACAGGCCCACCTGACGCAACATGGTCATCTCGGAGAGGTTTTCCAGGAAGGACAAGCCGAACAGCGGCGGTTTGCCGTCTATCGGAGTGGCCTTGGCCGGAACATTATCGGCGACTGCTTCTGCCATGACTCAATCTCGTCCTTAAACCGGCATCTGCATGATGTCTTGGTATGCCTGAACCAGCTTGTTACGCACTTGGGTCAACGCCTGGAAAGACACGCTGGCCTTCTGCGAGGAAATCATCACGTCCGTCAGGTCAACACCACTCTTGCCAATCTCGAAGGCACTGGCCAACTGACTGGAAGCCTGCTGGGTGTCGCTCACTTTATTGACGGCCTGACCGAGCATGTCGGAAAAGCTGCTGCCGCTCAATTCAGGGACGGCGGCAGTCGATTTCGGCGCAGACATGGCATCCATTTGCATGGAACGCATGTCCAGCATCAACCGATTGAATTCAATACCTTGGCTCATGGTCTACTCTCATTGACGACCCGCAATTTTTTGACACTCACTCGGCGGGTAGTGAGGTGTTAGCAACAAGGGTGCCATCTCCGTGGCCGCCCAGAACAAAAGCCCTTTATCAGCTCACAAACTTCTGCAGGAGCGAGCCTGCTCGCGATGGTCGTGAACGATAACGCGTCGCTCCTGACTCCATCGCGAGCAGGCTCGCTCCCACAAAGCAAAATCAGGTGGCGAACAGGTAAGCTTCAACATCCATTCCGGCATCACGCATTTGCGCCAGTTTGTAGCGCAGGGTGCGAGGGCTGATGCCCAGACGCTCTGCCGCTTCCTTGCGACGACCCCGCTCAGAGCGCAAGGTATCGATGATCATCTGGAATTCGCGGCGACGCAGGTCGTCACCCAATGCACCGGCAGACTCGGACTCGACTTCCACGCCCCGCACCGGCACGGCGGCCAATGCCGGCAACGGCGCACAGGCAACCGGCCCGGCCAGGCAGAAATCCTGCGGCTGGATCACACCGCCCTGCTGCAGGATCAATGCACGCTGAATCGCGTTATCCAGCTCCCGCACATTGCCCGGCCACGGATAGCCGATCAGGCACGCCTGCGCCTCGGGCGACAGTCGCGCCGCCGCATGCTTCATTTTATTGACGTGCTTGGTCAGCAGCCGCTCGGCCAGCGGCAGGATGTCGGCGGTGCGTTCGCGCAACGGACGCCAGGCCAAAGGAAATACGGACAGGCGATAGTAAAGGTCTTCGCGGAAACGCCCTGCCGCCACTTCACCGGCAAGGTCGCGGTTGGTGGTGGCGACGACCCGAATATCCAGCGTGATCGGTTTGCGCGCGCCGACCCGCTCAACTTCGCGCTCCTGTAACACGCGCAGCAACTTGGCTTGAAGACCCAGGGGCATTTCGGAAATTTCGTCGAGCAGAATGGTTCCGCCGTCGGCCTGCTCGAACTTGCCGGCCTGCGCCGCGATGGCGCCAGTGAACGAACCCTTTTCGTGACCGAACAGCGTTGCCTCGAGCATGTTGTCGGGAATCGCCGCGCAATTGATTGCAATGAACGGCTGGCTGGCGCGATGAGAATGCTGATGAATGTAACGCGCCAGCACTTCTTTACCCGTCCCGGACTCACCGGAGATCAACACCGTCGAATCACTGCGCGCCACCCGCGCGGCCAATTCCAGCAGCTGCGCACTGGCCGGCTCGAACGCTACAGGCCCCTCGCTGTCGCCAGCGCCGAGGCTGCCCAGCGCATGCCGCGCAACCAGATCCAGCAAAGCCTTGGGCTCGAACGGCTTGACCAGATAATCCGCCGCGCCCTGACGCATCGCATCGACCGCGCGCTCTACGGCGCCGTGCGCCGTCATCAGGAGCACCGGCAACTGCGGTTGGCGAGCGCGCAGCAATCCGAGCAGTTGATGGCCGTCCATGCCCGGCATGTTGACGTCACTGAGCACCAGGTTGAACGCCTCGGCTCCGACGGCGTCCAGCGCTTCTTCGGCCGACCCCACGGCTGTGTAGTCATGCCCTGCGAGCAACAGCGTATCGGTCAGTGCTTCGCGTAATGCGCGGTCATCCTCGACCAGTAAAACCTTGATCCCCATGTCGTTCACTCCACTCCCTGAGCACTGCGCTTTTCATCAGAAAACAGCGGCAGAATCACCTGCGCGCAGGTGCCGCGACCCAACCGCGAGTGCAGCTGCAATTCTCCCTGATGGGCACGAGCCACGGCCTTGACCACGGTCAGGCCAAGGCCGGTCCCGGTGGTTTTAGTGGTAAAAAATGGCTCACCCAAACGCGCCAGCACTTTCGTATCGATGCCGCTGCCGCTGTCACTGACGCAGACACGCAGGTTGTTGTCGCGGGTGTAGAGATGGACTTTCAAGCGAACGTCGCCGGCACTGGCCTGGATCGCGTTCTCGATCAGATTGAGAATCGCCCCGACCAACGTGTCGCGATTGCACAGCAACTCACCCGCATGGCTGTCGCACTGCCAGCGAACCGGCAAATCCTGCACATGGGTCAGCGCCGCTGCCTGCAAGGATTGCATCAGCATTTTCGGCGTAACGCGATCGGTCAGCGGCAGCTCGCCACGAGCGAACACCAGCATGTCGCGCACTTGATGCTCCAGCTCATGCAAACGCTCTTTAAGCCGCCCGGCAAAACGCTGCTGCGTGGCAACCGGCAGTTCTTGCTCGGTCAAATGACTGGCGTAAAGCAATGCGGCGGACAACGGCGTACGAATCTGGTGAGCCAGCGAGGCAACCATTCGACCGAGGGAAGACAGGCGTTCGTGGCGAGCCAGTTGATCTTGCAGATGACGGGTTTCGGTCAGGTCATTGAGCAACACCAACTGGCCGGGCTCGGCATCCAGCGAGCGGGTGGCGATCGACAGACGCCGACCGTCCTTGAGCGAGATTTCGTGGCCGTCGTCTTCGCGCGGCGCAAAGCATCGGGCAATGACATGACGCCACAGCTCGCCTTCGAGAGGCAGGCCGAGCAATTCACATGCAGCGGGGTTGGCTTCACGCACGATGCCCTGGGCGTCGATGACGATAACGCCGCCGGGCAATAGATCGAGGAGGTTTTGCAGGCGGTTGGCCAGGCGTTCTTTTTCCGCCAGTTCCTGCATGCGCTGAGCGCTGACCACCGCCAGCTCGCCCTTGAGCTCGGTGACCCGGGCTTCGAGCATGCTGTAGGAGTCGGTCAACTGGCTGGACATCTGGTTGAACAACGCGAAAGCCTGCTCAAGGCCAAGCCGGCTTGCCTGCTCTACGGACGACGTTTGTCCCGAAGCATCAGGGACAGGAGACATCTGGGCGGCTTGGGGCATCGGGCTCTCTCGCTTGGCTGACCGTCAGTTAAACGGAACGTTGCGAGGGATGTAGCAATACCCGTGCCTAAAAAAAACCGCCTACAAATGAACGACTTGAAAAACAGGCGTCAATCATCCGCCTGTTCATCACCATCGCGACGGCTCATGCCGTACTTGCGCATCTTCTCTACCAGCGTGGTACGACGGATCCGCAACCGCTCGGCAGCGCGCGCCACGATGCCATTGGCATCATCCAGCGCCTGCTGGATCAGGCCCTGTTCCAGACCACCGAGGTAGTCTTTCAGGTCCAGGCCTTCCGGCGGCAGCATGGCGTTGGCGGTGAAGTCCGGAGTGTGACCGTTGATGGCCACGCGCTCTTCAAGATCGCTGCGCAGGCTATCGACCAGTTGCTCGTCTTCGTCATCGACGTAGCGGAATTTCTTCGGCAACTCGACCACACCGATCACCCCGTACGGGTGCATGATCGCCATGCGCTCCACCAGGTTGGCCAGTTCGCGAACGTTGCCCGGCCAGCCGTGACGGCACAGCGACATGATCGCTGCGGAGTTGAAACGGATCGAACCGCGCTTCTCGTGCTCCATGCGCGAGATCAACTCGTTCATCAGCAGCGGAATGTCTTCGACACGTTCGCGCAGCGGTGCCATCTCGATCGGGAACACGTTCAGGCGGTAGTACAAATCTTCGCGGAAAGTGCCGATCTCGATCATGCTTTCGAGATTCTTGTGAGTCGCCGCGATGATGCGCACATCGACGCTTTGGGTCTTGTTGCTGCCCACGCGCTCGAAAGTGCGCTCCTGCAGCACGCGCAGCAGCTTGACCTGCATCGGCAGCGGCATGTCGCCGATTTCGTCGAGGAACAGCGTGCCGCCGTTGGCCAGCTCAAAACGCCCGGCGCGACTGGTAATCGCCCCGGTGAAGGCGCCTTTCTCATGACCGAACAATTCGCTTTCCAGCAACTCGGCCGGGATCGCCCCGCAGTTGACCGGGACGAACGGCGCGTCACGACGCTTGGAATGGTAGTGCAGGTTGCGCGCGACCACTTCCTTGCCAGTCCCCGACTCGCCAAGGATCAGCACGCTGGCGTCGGTGTCGGCAACTTGCTGCATCATCTGACGGACGTGTTGAATCGCCCGGCTGGTGCCGACAAGACTGCGGAAAAGGTTGGGCTCGCGATGACGACCGCGCTCGCGGGCCTGGTCGTACATCTCTCGATAGACCTGGGCACGGTGCAGCGAATCGAGCAGTTTGCTGTAGCTGGGTGGCATTTCGAGGGTCGAAAGCACTCGGCGACGCTGGTCTTCTGGCAAGTCAACGGAAGAATTATCGCCCATTAACAAAACCGGAAGGAACTCATCCCAGGTAGAGAGTGTCTTTAACAAGCCCGGAAGTGCACCAGGAGCATTGACCGTCCCGATGAGGACACAGATCACTTCACGACTTGATGACAAAGAGCCGACAGCCTGCTGCCAGTCATGGCTACCGCAGGGTAAATTTTCTTCGCCAAGAAAATTTAAAATCACCGCCAGGTCGCGGCGGCGGACGCTATCGTCATCAATCAGCAGAATTTTGGTTTCACGCCACATGCAATAGCAACTTCCCTAGTCAACTCAATGCCCGAAATGATGGGGCAAGCTAGACGCTTGCAGACACGTTATGCCTGTAGACGCCTGAAATCTGGAACCAGCCACTAGTTAAGTCAAAAAACCGTGCACAGTCAAATTTATGGCGCACTATGTTTGGATTAACTGAGGATTAATTAACCAAACAGATGGTAAACCTTTGCAGCGTTCTGTGCTTGATGGATCTGCGACATCTCATCAACTATTGCTTGTCGCTCCCCTGTCGCCGCCTCCAGAAGCTGCTTATACACCCCCAGCAACTCTTCAAGATTGTCACGCAAGGCGGCCTCGTCTACCGAAGCTTCACTCAAGACGTCTTCCATGCAGGAACGACAAGCCAGATCCAACTCACCGATGGCTTCCCAATTGCGCTCGGCCAAGGCACCGACGAGGGCATCACGGGTGTGTTCGATACGCTGCAATACAAGACTCATGGTGATCTCCTTAAAACTGCGGACCCGGCGCGGCGATAGCATCCCAGCCTTCTTTGACTGTGCGAAGCAAATCGGCGACTTCGTCGAGAATCTTTGGATCGGTTTTGACGTTGGCTTCTGCCAGGCGCTTCATCATGTAGGTGTACAGCTTGTCCAGCTCACCCACAGACTCAATCGAATTTTCCAGGTCCAGGCCTTCACGCAAGCCACCGACGATCGCGATCGCCTTGCCGATGAAAATGCCTTTGTTGGGAATATCCTTGCGCTCCATGGCACCCTTGGCCTGAGCGATGCGATCCAGCCCACCTTCCATGAGCATTTGCACCAGGCGATGGGGGCTGGCTTCGGAAGTCTGGGCCTGAGCACCAATCTTCTGGTACTGCCGAAGGGCTAACATCGGGTTCATGCTGTACCTCATCAAAACTTTGTGATTCGTATAGCCAGTGTATCGACACCGCGTCAAAAATCTTTAGATCGAAACAAAAAAAGCCCGACAAGCGGAATTCGCTGCCGGGCTTTTGGCGCCTACGCGCTATCAGCCTTTTTTCTGTGCGTTCATCGCCTCAAACATCGAGGTAATGTTGCTCGCCGTTGCCTTGAGCTTGCCGACAAGAGTGTCCATGTCGTTGTACTTCTTGGTCAGCACGGTTGTCAGAGTCGCGACCCGACGATCCAGTGCTTCCTGCTGGCTGGCCAGGTTGGTTTTAACCTTCGCCAGGCTGGCCGAACGCGCATCAAGGATGCCTTCGTTGCCAGTAACGGTATAAGGCGTAATCGCCGAATTCATTCGCTCCAGCAGCCCCTTGGCCGCATCGCCGGTCGCCGCTGGATCACCCAGGAACAGCTTCTGAATTTCACCACCCAGTTTCTGCGTATCCATCGCCGCAGAGAACTTGGTGCTGTCAAAATCGAGCGCACCGGTTTTCTGGTTAGTGGTAATACCCAACTGCGAAAGCACGGTCAGTTTGTCGCCAGCACCGGTACTTGCCAACGGCTCACGGATCGACGCCAGAACACTGCGACCCAGCGAGTCACCGGTCAATGCCGCGGGAATGGTTGGCTTGCCATCTTTATCCAGGGAAGGCTTGCTCAGCGTACTGACGGTGCTGACCACCTGGTTGAAAGCGTCGACAAAGGCCTGGATCGATTTTTTCAAACCGTCACTGTTCGGCCCGACCGTCACAGTGGAAGTACCCGTCGTCACCAGATTCAGTGTCAGGCCGGAAATGGCGCTATCCACAGTGTTGGATTTGCTGGAGATAGCCAGCCCGTCAACCGTAAAGCTGGCATTCGCAGCGAGTTCGCCGATGGCACCCGCCGAAGCCCCATCAGGCGTGGGACCCATTTTCTGGCCCGCGGTAATTTCCAGGCCCGGAATACCACTGAGCGTGATATCGGAATTCAAACCGGTCGCGGTAGACCCCAGGACCAGACGCGAACCGAAGGAGTCAGTGACAATGTTGGCACTGAAGCCATTGGCGCCTTGCTGGGTGTTGATCGCATCCCGCACCGTCTGCAACGTAGCACCAGGAGGAATGGTGACCGGTCGGGCAATGCCATTTTGAGTGATATTGAGCGTACCGTCCTGAATGGCACTGGTAGGGCCAAGGGGAAACGCAGCGGTCGCCACCTTGGATGAAGTCGCAAGGGAGTTGACCTTGATGACATACGTGCCGTTGACCGCCGAGTTGCTGGCGACAGAGGTCAGCACTTTGGGATCGGAACTCGTGGCGTTGTAACCCAGGAACTGAGGGGTCTTGGTATCACCAAGGTTTTTGATCGCGGCCTGGAAATTCGCCAACACACTCTTGAGGGTCCCGACACCGGAAATCTGCGATGTATTGGTGTTCGTCTGCCGGTTGATCTGGGTTTGCTTGGCCGATTTATCAGCATCAACCAAAGCTTTGACGATAGCCGTGGTGTCAAGGCCGGAGCCTAACCCCAGACCCGGTAGAATTGGACTTGCCATGTGGGACTCCCTTCAGTGTGTCGCCGGCCTTTTGACCATTACAACGCCCAAAAGAACATAGCAACAAAATTCGTGCCAGCTGTCAGACTTTAGCGCTGAACAACAGGCTGCTTGCATCATTCAAACTATTGGCCAGTTTGAGCACTTCTTCGTTGGGGATCTGGCGAACCACTTCACCCGACTCGCTGGCGATCACTTTAACGATAACCTTGCCTGAAGGTTCATCGATCGAGAACTCCAGATTGCGCTTGATCGATTGAACGAACTTTTCGATTTCCTGAACGGCCATCTTCAGTTTGTCCTGCTCGCTTTGCGCGTCTTTTGATTCATCCTTGACCGTTGCCACGGTGGCAGCATCGGCTCGAGGCTTTTCCACCGATTGTTCAGCAACAGTCGTCGCCGGCTTCGCGGCAGGATAAGACAAGTTCAGCTTCACGCTCATATCCATGTCCATCACCTCTTAAATTGAAAAAGCGAGAGAGCGCGCGTGCGCACTCCCCCGCCAAAACTTACCCAGCTATTACTGAAGCAGTTTCAGTACAGCGGATGGCAGTTGGTTGGCCTGGGCCAGAACCGAAGTGGAAGCTTGTTGCAGGGTGTTTTGCTTGGTCAGCTGTGCAGTTTCAGCAGCGAAGTCGGTATCTTGTACGCGGCTCAGTGCAGCACTGGCGTTTTCGTTGATGTTCTGCAGGTTGGAGATCGTGGTGGAGAAACGGTTCTGAGCAGCACCGAGGTCAGCACGAGTGGAGTTGATTTTGTCCAGGGCAATGTTGATGGCCGAGATCGCGGACAATACAGAGTTGTGGTTACCCGAGTTGGAAGTACCGGAGATGGTAGTACCGGTCATGCCCAGGGCGCTGGCGTCGAAGCTGGTCGACAGGGTCAGAGTGATCTGGTTGTCGGAAGTAGTGTTCGAACCTACCTGGAATTCCATCGCGCCAGCAGTACCGTCGATCAGCGCTTTGCCGTTCAGGTTGGTGGACTGAGCAATACGGGTCAGTTCTGCAACCGACTGTTGGTATTCTTTGTCCAGAGCGGTACGGTCAGCAGTGCCGTTGGAGTCGTTTCGCGATTGCAGTGCAATTTCACGCATACGTTGCAGAATGTTGGTCGACTCTTGCAGAGCGCCTTCAGCGGTCTGAGCGATCGAAACACCGTCGTTGGCGTTTTTGATAGCCATGGTCTGACCACGGATCTGCGAGGTCATACGGTTAGCGATTTGCAGGCCGGCGGCGTCGTCTTTGGCGCTGTTGATTTTCAGGCCGGAAGACAGGCGAGTCATCGAAGTCGAAAGCGCGTCGGAAGCACGGTTCAGGTTCTTCTGAACGTTCAGCGACGTAGTGTTGGTGTTTACTGTCAAAGCCATGACGAATTCCTCGTTGGTTGGGTACTGCGGCTTCCGGCCCTGGCAACCGCCGGGTATGGCCTAGAGAACCTTCGTAATAGTTATCGTCGCGAATGCAGGTTGCTTTAGGCCATTTTGAAAAAAATTTGCCATCACACTGCCACCCCCCATAAAACAAGGGCTTGGCGGCAAGCCAATCCAAAAAAGTGACGTCAGGGAAATGCCGGTAACGGGACAGCGAGGACTCGCCTGTACCGGCACATTGTCAAAAGCCTTGACCGGCCGTGGCCGCTTCCAGCAATTGGGGCAACTCATAATCAAGATAATCGGCCAGCGCCAACCAATCCTGCGCCTCCTGACAGGCCTGCATGTCGGAGAGCAACGCCGTCCAGCGGGATTGGACCTCGACAGTCTCGTGCCCCATTGCGGATTGCACATCACTGCAAATCTGGACCATGAGCAGCGCCGCTTCGACATCTCGCCCCAGACGGAACAAAACAGAACACTGCAGCGCCTGGGCAATCAGGGAGGATTCAGTCATCGCGTGAGCTCCGGGTGAAACGTCGTGCCGACGATCATCGCCCCTGCCCGACTGCTGTTATAGAAAGCCATCTGAGGATGCCCGGCGATGTACCGTTCCAGCTCGCACAAGTAACTGCGGAAATTGAGCTGCGTCTTGACTCGCTGACCGTGGCCATCGAGCACCCAGTGCCGGGCGGCGCCCACGTTCGGCCCAAGGTCACCGTCATTCCAGCCGGCGTGGGTCTTGTTGTTCGGAAAAGCAAAATCGGCGCCGAACAGCGTGATCTGGCTGGCCCCCATGTGTACCGCCAGGTCCACCGCCGGGTGAATCACACTGCCACCGACAAACAGTTGGGCCTTGGGCAACTGCTCGCGCATGTCCCTATAGACAGGGCTGGCGGAATAGGCCACGTAACGCTTGCCCTGCCAACCTCCCAAGACCTCAGGATCAACCATGGGCATGTAGACCAGCGTGATATCGCGCGAGGCATCGCACGGCAAATGTCGCGTCGAGATGCGCTGATCAATCGTGACCACCACATCCGGCTTGATCCCATGCTCGATAAGCGGTCGGTAGGCCGTATCGACGCAAATGAACAACGGCCGCTGCGCCTGTTCGCGTACCGCGCGCAGCGTGTCGAAGTGCTGTTCCAGGCTGGGTCCGGTGGCAATGACAAACACTTCCCTGCCGGAACAGGTGGCAAACAGCTCCGCAGCATCGGCATCGGCGCGAACACGCTCGACACTCGCCTGCAAACGCTCGGCAATCTCCGGATTGTCGGCATTGAATTCGCGATTGTTGAAGGTCAAATGGGTTTCGCTGATCAGCCGGTCGCGGATCTTGGCGTTGTAGTCGTCCGCCAGCACCAGCTCCGAAGGCAGCGCGAAGTACGGCAACTGGATTTCCGCCAGATCGCCGGCATACAGCAGCACCACTCGTGAATCGGCGAGCCACGACTGTTGATCGAGCAGTTGCAGCACCAGGGAAAACACCGCGCCGTTCAGAATGTGCACGTACAACCGTTCAAGCCCGGTTCGCTCCAGCAATTGCAGCTGTAAATCCCCCAGCCCGGTGCCATAGACATGCACCACCGGACTGTCGACGGGCAGGCTGCCGGCCTGAAGCAACGCTTCGCGAGTGCGGTCATGGCGACTGGTCAACTGAATGCCATTGATGCTCAATGTCGAGCCCTGGCCATCCACCAGATCAGCGCGCAACTCGGTGCTGTTCTCCACCGACAGTCGATGCCAGACCTTGGGCCAACGCCGCTGAATCAACTCGCCGTTGCGCTCAAACAACTCGCTCATGGAGCCTCGCTTTTCATTCGGGCAAAAAAAAAATAGCGCTCAAGGTTACACCTTGAACGCTATTTTTATGCCTGGCTTTTGAAGGATCAAGGGCGATAGATAATCGCCGAGCCCCATGACAAACCAACGCCGAAACCGCTCAACGCCACACGTTTCCAGGTGGAGTCCAGTACGTGTTTCTCCAGCAGCAACGGGATACTCGACGAAACGGTGTTGCCGGTCTCGACCATGTCCTTGATGAACTTCTCCGGCTCGCCTTCGAAGCGTCGAGCCACAGCGTCGACAATCGCGGCACTGCCCTGGTGAATGCAGAACGCATCGATATCATCAGCGGTCAGCTGCGAATCGGTCAGCAGTTCGTGCAAGTGCGCCGGGACTTTCAGCAGCGCGAAGTTGAACACCTGACGGCCGTTCATGAAGAACACCCCGTCGGTCACCTTCAGGTGCGGCGCACCGGAACCGTCGGTGCCGAACTTGGCCTTGCCCAGTTGCCATGGTGCGTTTTCGCCCATCCAGGTTGCAGTGGCGGCATCGCCAAACAGCATGGTGGTGTTGCGGTCTTCCGGGTCGACGATCTTCGAGTACGGATCTGCGGTGATCAGCAGGCCATTCTTCAAGCCTGCGGCTTCCATGAAGCCCTTGATGGCGTAGATGCCGTAGACGTAGCCCGAGCAGCCCAGGGAAATATCGAACGCGGCGACGGTGGTCGGCAGGCCCAGTTTGTCCTGAACGATGGCGGCGGTGTGCGGCAGGCCTTCTTCGTCGCCGTTCTGCGTGACGACGATCAGTACGTCGATGTCTTCACGTTTCAAGTCCGGATTGTTGGCGAACAGCGCATTGGCTGCTTCGACACACAGGTCCGAGGTTTCCTGACCAGCGTCTTTGCGCGGCAGGAAGGCCGAACCGATCTTGCCCAGGATGAATTCTTCATCCTTTTCGAATTTTGCACCTTGTGCGTAATTGTCCACGCCGGCTACAGGAACGTAGCTCGCAATGCTTTTTATGCCAATCATTACGGCTTCCCAATAATAAACAGCCCAATACCACCGCTCGTAATGATTCGAGGGGCGCCGACAAACGGAGAAAAACGCCGCCTCATTGAGGCGACAGCGGGAAGAATAAAAGGCTATCACTGGGCCAAAAACAGGCCAGGCGCCACCTTCCCGATTAATACAATACAGTGAAGATGCGCGTTATGACTCGCAGGTCACTCTATTTTGCCGAATCGGCACCATAAGGGGTTATTCGACCAACGACCAGTCCAGCGGCGTTCCGCGCGGGATAGCCTTACGGGCACGGCGGCCCAGAAGGGTTTCCGCGTGTTTTGGAGCCAACCCCAGCCCCGGACGAATGGCTCGCAGATTAGCGACAGAAAAGGGCTCGCCGGCAGCCATGTCCTGAGTCACATAGAGCGAGCGGCGGTACATCAGAGACTTGCGCTCGGCGTCCGTCACACCGTAATGCACATGCCCCATGGCCTGCCACGCGCGCTCGGTTTCTATCACCAGGCTGGCGAGCTCCGCCGGCTCCAGCGAAAAACTGGCGTCCACGCCACCGGCGCTGCGGTCGAGGGTGAAGTGCTTTTCCACCACCGTCGCCCCGAGAGCCACCGCGGCCACAGACACACCGACGCCCATCGAGTGGTCAGACAGCCCGACTTCACAGCCAAACAATTCGCGCAAATGAGGAATCGTCCGCACGTTGCTGTTGGCGGGCGTCGCCGGGTAGGTGCTGGTGCACTTGAGCAACACCAGATCCTTGCAACCGGCTTCGCGGGCGGCACGTACGGTTTCGTCGAGTTCGGCGATGCTGGCCATGCCGGTAGAAATAATCAATGGCTTGCCGGTCGCAGCGACCCGACGAATCAACGGCAGGTCCGTATTCTCGAAACTGGCGATCTTGTAGGCCGGCACGTCGAGACTTTCGAGGAAGTCCACTGCGGTGTCATCAAACGGCGTGGAAAACGCGAGCATCCCCAGCGCCTTGGCGCGGGCGAAAATCGGCGCGTGCCACTCCCACGGCGTATGCGCTTTTTCGTAGAGCGCGTACAAGGACGATCCGGCCCACAGACTGTTCGGGTCCTTGATGAAGAACTCGCCCTCGGACAGGTCCAGGGTCATGGTGTCGGCTGTGTAGGTTTGCAGCTTCAAGGCGTGCGCACCCGCCTTGGCTGCGGCATCGACGATTTGCAGGGCCATGTCCAATGACTGGTTATGGTTGCCACTCATCTCGGCGATGATGAACGGCGGCGCATCGGCCCCGATCAAGCGGTCGCCAATTTTGAAGCTAGTCATTGCAGTGATCCTTTAATACGCGCGTGAACGCGCAAGCATTCTGAGTGAAACCGGCTTCGCGAAAAACCTTCAGCGACGGCTGGTTATCTGGCACGACTTGAGCGGTGATAGTCCGCAGTTGCGGCCAATGGGTGGTCACGAAAGCCTCGCCCCGAGCCAACAGCGCCCTGCCCCAGCCCAGGCCGATGCGATCTTCAAACAGATAAATCGAGACTTCAGCTTCAAATTCGCTCAAGTCATAACGCAACACGCCCACCGGGCCGTCATCGGCCTCGGCGATCAACAGCAGACGCTGTGCATTGTTCAAACTGGCGGCCAGCCAGTTTTGATGCGACGACCATTCGATCAGCCCGGTCTCCCGCGACCAGCGCCGTACCGCTTCGGCATTACGCCCGTCGAACAGAAGCTGCGCATCGTCGGTGGTCGCGGGGCGGATCAGCAACACCGCGCCGGCCAGGGCGGCCGCCACCCGCTGTGCGCCCCGACCATCCACCAACTGGCGCGAATGCTCGGCCAGACTCTGGCGTATCCCAGGATTGCCCGCGACAAAACCGATGGCCTGACGCAATTGTTCGACGCTCACCTGCTCACGGGCGCCCAGGTACACATGGGCGCCCGAGGCCGCCATGACCTCGCCGTTGGCCTGCTGATTATTCGAGACCGCAATGCAAATCGTCGGCAACCCCAGGGCCGCCCGCTCCCAACTGGTTCCCCCACCGGCGCCGACGAACAGGTCGGCCTCGATCATCAGGCGGTAGAAGTCGCTGACAAAACTGTGCAAGCGCCAGTTGGGATGACTCGCCGCCATGGCCATCATCTTGTCCCATGCCGGGTTATCGGCACCGGCCACGAAATCAACTTCCAGCGCATGGAAATCGGCCATCGCCAACATCGCGTGATAAGTCTGCATCGCCGCATCGAAACCGCCGAAATTGACCAACACCCGTTTCACCTGGGGCTTGATCGCAATTGCCGGGCAGCAGAACTCATCGCGCAGCATCGCGAATCGCGGGCCGAACAACGTCTGGCAACCGGGCTCAAGCAGCGAACCATAAGCCTCTGGTGTACCCGACAGATTCTGGTTGAGCAGCAGGTCGACGGCGTACCGGCGAGTGGCGAGGTCGTCCACCGCAGCGATCCGTGGCGCCCAGCGCCGGGCCGCCGTCTGCCAGTGATGATCGAGCCCATAGTGGTCGACGATGATCCAGTCGAATGCCGGATGGTTTTCCAAGGCGTGCGCCAGCGCGTCGATGTCCGCCTGCCACGGCAGCATGGATTCGATGGCTTGTTGCGGGTCTTCGTCGGGATAACGATCGGGCAGCGCAAAGGTTTCGAAACCTTCGGCTGCCAGCATGTCCAGCCGATGCCCCGGCAGTTGGCGGCATGCAAAAGCAACATGCGAGCCCTGTTTGCGCAAAACCCTGGCCAACGGCAACAAACGAGCGATGTGCCCGCTGCCAATGGTGGGCGACGCGTCGGAGCGAATCAGCACTCTCATTGCAACTCACCACCAGCCTTCAGCGCAGCGTACAAGTATTCGGCGCGCGTCCAGTCTTCGAGGGTGTCGATGTCCTGCACCAGATGCCGCGGCAGGATCACCGGCAGGCTCACCGGGGAAAACAACACGTCGCCGCGCAACCAGGCCTCGCTGCGTCCCCAGTAGAACTGGCCGGCGTCCTGAAAGGCTGCGGGCAGATCCTGCGACCGGGTGTTGCGGAACTCGGGGTACAACGATGTCAGCGCGCCCTGCTCGTCGAGGGTCAAGGCGCGCTGCACGGGAAAGCCGAAATCGGTCACGGAAAACGCGAAGGATTTTTCCGGATGCTGCTCCAGCAGTTCAAGTCCCTGACGCAGAAACCGTACCTGCAACAGCGGTGCGGTTGCGTAGATGCAGCAGGCATAGTCGAACGCTGGTAATTGATTCAAGGCATGAACGATCACCGCGGCGGTGCCGGTGAAGTCGTCGGCCAACGACGCCGGACGCAAGAACGGCACCTGAGCCCCGTGAGCCCGCGCGACCTCGGCGATTTCTTCATCGTCGGTGCTGACGATCACCTGGTCGAACAGTTGCGACTCCAGCGCCGTGCGAATCGAACGAACGATCATCGGCACGCCGTCGAACGGCTTGAGGTTCTTGCGCGGGATTCGCTTGCTGCCGCCGCGGGCCGGAATGATCGCAACGCTGCTCACAACACTACTCCTCAAGAACCAGGCGTCGCAGTTGCGCCACCACATAGTCCTGCTGCTCATCGCTCAGCAAAGGAAACATCGGCAGGCTGATGGCCTCGGCGTAATAACGTTCGGCCTGCGGGAAGTCACCTTCGGCAAACCCCAGGTCACGATAGTACGGCTGCAAATGCACCGGTATGTAGTGCAGGTTCACACCGACACCCGCCGCTCGCAAGCCTTCGAACACCTGGCGATGACTGAGGTTGATCCGGTCGGTGTGCAACCGCACCACGTACAGATGCCACGCCGATTCGGCCTCCGGCTGCGCGCCGGGCAAGGTCAGCGGCAAGTACGCCAGCGACCGCTCATAACGCGCGGCCAGTTCACGGCGACGCGCGATGAAGCCATCGAGCTTGTCCAGCTGCGACAGACCGAGTGCCGCCTGCAGATCGGTGATCCGGTAATTGAAGCCCAGCTCCACCTGCTGGTAGTACCAGGGGCCGTGACTGGCTTCGGTCATCTGTTGCGGATCGCGGGTCATGCCGTGGCTGCGCAGGCGCTGCAAGCGCTCGGCCAGTTCAGGGCGGTTGGTCAACACCATGCCCCCTTCGGCGCTGGTGATGATTTTCACCGGGTGAAAACTGAACACCGTCATCGCCGCAAATTCGCCGCAGCCCACCGGACGCCCGGCATAGGAAGCACCGACCGCGTGGGACGCATCCTCGATCACCGTAAAACCATAACGTTCGGCCAGCCCGGCGATCATGCGCATGTCGCAGCTCTGCCCGGAAAACGCCACGGCCACCAGCACCTTCGGCAGCGTGCCAGCGCGCTCGGCGGCCTCAAGCTTCGATGCCAGTGCGTAAGCGTCGAGATTCCACGTCAGTGGATCGATGTCGACAAAATCCACCTCGGCGCCGCAATAGCGACCACAGTTGGCCGAAGCCAGAAACGTATTCGGCGTAGTCCATAGCCGATCGCCCGGGCCGAGTCCGGCCGCGAGGCAGGCAATGTGCAACGCCGCCGTGGCATTGCACACCGCCACGGCGAAATCAGCCTGGCAACGTTGCGCCAATGCCTGTTCGAAGCGTTCGATGGTCGGCCCTTGAGTGAGCCAGTCCGACTGCAACACGGCGACCACCGCATCGATATCTGCCTGATCGAGGCTCTGCCGACCGTAGGGAATCATGCCGGCAGTTTCGCGTGCAGATCAGCAATCTGTCCGACCGACAGGTAGTGCGGATTGGTGTCGGACCGGTACTCGAAGTCTTCACTGACAGGCCTGCCCTGCTCGCCCAGTTTGTCGACGGCAAAATCCACGTCGACGCTGGTGAAACGAATCGAAGGTTGAATGGTGTAGTGATCGGCAAACTCCAGGGTCATCCGCGCGTCGTCCAGCGGCACCATCAACTCATGGAGTTTTTCTCCCGGACGAATGCCGACGTTCTTGTGCGGCAAATGTTCAGCCATGCCCAGTGCCAGATCGACGATACGAATCGACGGGATCTTGGGCACAAACACTTCACCACCGTGCATGCGGGCGAAGCTGTCGAGCACAAACTGCACACCGTGATCGAGGGTGATCCAGAAACGCGTCATGCGCTCATCGGTGATCGGCAGCTCCGTGGTGCCCTCGGCGATCAGCTTGCTGAAAAACGGCACCACCGAGCCACGCGAACCGGCAACGTTACCGTAACGGACCACCGAAAAACGGGTGTTCTGGTCGCCGGCGATATTGTTCGCGGCGACGAACAATTTGTCCGACAGCAGCTTGGTCGCGCCGTACAGGTTGATCGGGCTGGCGGCCTTGTCGGTGGACAGCGCGACGACTTTCTTCACGCCGTTGTCGATGGCCGCGGCAATGATATTTTCCGCGCCGTTGACGTTGGTGCGGATGCATTCGGTCGGGTTGTACTCCGCCGCCGGCACTTGTTTCAGTGCCGCGGCATGCACCACGTAATCGATGCCACGCATGGCCTGGCGCAGACGATCAGCATCGCGCACATCACCGAGGAAGTAACGCATGCACGGCGCGTTGAACGTCTGCTGCATCTCGTACTGTTTGAGCTCATCGCGCGAGAACACCACCACCCGCTTCGGCTGATATTGCTCCAGCAGCCGGCGGATGAAATTGCGCCCGAACGAGCCGGTACCGCCAGAGATGAAAATCGATTTGCCGTTGAACATGCCTTGAGTCCTTGTACCTGTCAGTCAGGCTTATGCGAGCAACTGCGCCCAGTTCACCGGGGCCGGTTCACTCAGGGCAAAGCCCTTGCCGGTCAAGGCCAGGTTGTTGTTGTAAGCCTCGTCGTGCGCGAAGCGCGCCTGCCACTTGTCGCGCAGGGCCGCCACTGCCTGGGGAGCGTCCGGCAAGGTGCCCGGGTGGGTAACTTGCACTTGCGGCGTCCACACCGTGAGCAACCCGGCGTCGGCGACTTTCAGGCACAGATCGACATCGGCGTACACGTCATCGAAATGCTCCCGATCCAGACCGCCGAGTGCGTCGAATACTTCCTTGCGAATCATCAGGCATGCACCGCTGACGGCCGCGTAATTCTGCTCGACGAGCAGTCTGCGCATGTAGCCCGACGCGTCTTTTTTCTCACCGATGAAGGGCGAAGCAATCCCGCCGTTGAGCCCCAGAATCAACCCGGCACCGGTCACGCTGCCTTCGCGGTCCACCAGCTTGGCACCGACCACGCCGACTTCGGGACGCTGGGCCTGATTGAGTAGCGCCTCGATCCAGTTGGCGTTGACCACTTCGGCGTCCGCCGCCAGCAGCACCAGGTATTCGCCTTGAGCCTCGCCGGCTGCGAGGTTGATCAGGGCCGACGTGCTGAGACGCTGTTCAGCCTTGACCAGACGAATTCGGCCCCGTCCGTTTCGTTCCAGGCTGTCCAGCCAGGTGTGAAGCTCGGCGGACTGGCTGTGGTTATCGGCAATGATAACTTCGTTGTTTTGATAGCGCGTGCGCTGCAAGACACTGACCAGGCAGCGCTGCAAGTGCTCCAGGTTGTCCTGGCTGTGGATGATGACCGATACCTTCGGACGCCCCGCATGGCGGTATTCGATACGCAAACCAGCCGATGCTTCGGCACTGACCTGGGCTTGATAACCGCGGGTCACCAGATGACGGACCAACGTCTGACGCTCGTGCTCGTTGGCTGTCGGCTCAGGAGCGGCGGTGATCAGCAACGGCTCGGCCAAATGGGCAAGGCCGGCCAGGCCACCGGTTTCGATCAGGCGCAGCAGCAGGTCGAACTCGAGCGCCGAGGCGAACTCGCGGGCAAAACCACCGACTTCCACCAGCGCTTCGCGGCGAATCAGCCAGTGCCGCGCGATGAGTGACGGCAGGCTCTGCAACAGGTCGAGGTTGAAGGCTGGCCGGAACACATCGACCAGTGTGCCATTCTCCTGGCGATGAATTTCGTCCATCGCCACCGCACGGCAACCCTCGGCGTCTTGCAACTCGAGGCTGGCACGCAGGAAGCCGGCAGTGGTGAACTCGTCACCCGCCTCGGCCAGCAGCAACCAGTCCGAAGTCGACTGACGAGCGATCTGGTTCAGCTTGTCGACGTAATTGGCCGCCGTGACCTTGACGAAATGCAGGGTGTTTTGTGCCGTGGTGACTGCCGGCAAGTCGCCCGTGGTGAAGATCACCACCTTGAACGCCCGGAACGCACTTTCCATGAGGCTGTCCAGGGTGACCTGAAGCTTGTCCATGTCTGCGTCCAGATCGAGCAGCAGAATGCCGAACTGAGGGCCCCCTTCGTTGGCCGCCAGGTGCTGGTTGATTTTGCGCACCGCGGTATCGTTCGGTTGCCGGGCCTGCAGCCAGTTTTGCAAACGTCCCGACGGCATTGTGTCGAGCAACTGACGGCTGTCGAAGGTTGGCACGCTGTCCAGACGTTCAACCCAGTCGGTCAGTATCCGGGCATCAGCGGCTTCATCCATATCCAACAGCTGCTGCGCCAGTTTCTGCATCACCCGACGGTTGAACGCTCCCAGGCCAACGGCTTCAATCAGACGGGTCTGGATGGTCGCCGGAGTGTCATTGGAATAGGTGCGCTGCAACGCTTCCTGCTTGAGCAACGCGCCTTCCATTTCTTCGAGTTGCAGGCGTCCCGCCGGCATCGAATGAAGCAGGAATTCGCACTGCGTCAGTTGGTCGAAGAAGGCACTGTTATAGAACGGCATTTCAACGTATTGCTGAGGGCCGAAGACCCGCTTCGGCCCTATCGTCGGATCCGTCCAGTAAGACTCGAAAATCGGCTCGATGGTCAGCGCGTTGCGTTTCGTCAGGCTCTCGGCGAGGGCGGCAAAACTTTGCAGCGCGACCTGCGCGGTCTGGTGTTCATCCAGACCTTTGATGCCGGTCGGCAGCGATGCCAGGAAGCCGGCAAAACGCTCACGGTCGGCGACAGACCGGGCGTCCTTGAGGGCCAGGGTCGTCATGATCTCGGTGTTGTGATCCGAACGGCCATAGTTGACCTCACGCACCACGTAAGGAATTGGAAGAATCCGCGCCTTGGCCCGGGCGAGCATGTAGTAGACATGCCCGATCTCCTGCCACTGGAAGATCGTTCCTTCAGGCATCGCGGCATACCAGTCACGCAGCAGCGAAGTCCGATGGACCGCATAGAACGGCGGAATGTACTGGCTCACGTAATCGAGTACACGATCCTGACCGAGCTCGGCGTTGTAGTCCTCGTTTACTTTCTTGTCACGAAGGTAGTACTGCACATAGTTGGAGTGGGTCAGGTACATCAGGCAATAGCCATGGCACAGACCGTAGTCGGGGTTGGCTTCGAGGAAGTTCACCGACTCGGTGAGGCCACCGTGCATCAGGAAATCATCGTCGGAAGCGAAGACCATGTAAGGCGTGGTGACCTGCTCGACGCCGTACACCAGTTTGGCCTGGATTCCCCAGTAGCCGAATTGCGGCAAATGCCGATAGTCGATGGTGTCCGCAACCGTCGCCGCGCCCTCGAGCGCGATGGCCGACGAATCGAGAACCAGGATCTTGCAAGGCAACGTGCTGTAGTACTGCAATGCCCTGCGCAGGAACGTCGGGCGATTGTGTGTAATCAGCACCAGAGTGAACAGTTCACTCAAGGGCTGCATGTTTTCAGAACCGTAAATGCCTTGCATATCCTTCCCCACCACAGACCGATTGCCTGATTAACGCTTGAATAGAGGTGTCGCTTAACGTACTCGGCGCAGGTAGCCATCCGGCGCGACAGTGATCAGCAGCTTGCTGTGAATGGCCTGGTCGATCTCGAAATCACGGTTCTCTTCCAGGTAGGCCCAGACCGCGGTTTTCGGGTTGTCACCCTTGCCCCATGGACGGTCCGGGAACGCATCTTCCGGCATGTCTTCGACCACGGTGTCCATGACCACGCAATAGCTGCCCACCGAGACCATCGGTGCATACAGGCGCAGCTCTTCGAGCACGTGTTCGTGGGTGTGATTGGAGTCCAGGACCACCAGCACTTTCTTGCCCTGGATGCGCTCGCGCACCTGGTCGACGATGGCGGTGTCGATGCTCGAACCCTGGATCATCTGGATGCGTTTGCTCATCGGGTGAGCTTCGATCGCTTCGCGGTTGTGCTGGCGGATATCGATGTCGACACCCAGCACTTCGCCATGGCCCATCAGTTCCAGGATCGAGGCGTAAAACACCAGCGAGCCGCCGTGGGCGATGCCGGTTTCAACGATCACGTCCGGACGCAGGTTCCAGATGATTTCCTGCATGGCGACCATGTCCTGCGGGAACTGAATGATCGGCCGGCCCATCCAGCTGAAGTTGTAGGTGTACTTGTGTTTGGCCGTGGTGCCGACCCAGTCCAGCGACTCGGCTTGCAGCGCCTTGTCCTTCTTCAGGCCTTCGATGTTGTCTTTTACTTCTTCGCGAAACTGCTCATGGGGATTCATTGAAACGCTCCAAAAAAAATAGGCAAACGGGTTAGTTGAAGACCTTACCGTCGGGGTAAGGCACCACGTTGGTCTTGATGATCCTGGCGGGATTGCCCGCCACGACTGAATAATCCGGGACATCTTTGGTGACGACGGCGCCGGCGCCGATGGTCACCCAGCGTCCGATACGCAAGCGCGGAAGAATGGTGGCGTTGGTGCCGATGAACGTGCCGTCGCCGATCTCCACGCAACCGGCGATGCATACGCCGGGCGCCATGAACACCGAGTGGCCGATTTGCCCTTCATGCCCCACCACGCTGCCGGCGCTGATGCTGGTGTTGTCGCCCAGCGTCACCTCGGCCTGCATGATTACGCCTTCCTGCAGATAACTGCCCTGCCCCATGCGAATCATGGTCAGGTCAATGCCGGGGTGGATGAACTGGCCCAGCGTTGCACCGGCCTCGACCAGCTGGCGGGTGGTCTCGTAGCGCAGTCGGGTGCTGCCGGTGATCAGGTTGACGAAACGTACGTCCGGCCCCTTGAGCTCACTGACCAACGCCGAACCGCCAATGACCGGCACACCAAAAAACGGTGTCCCGTGTTTGTTCGGGTCATTGTCCAGAAACGCAAACTCGACATTCGGTGTGCTGCGCTTCACCGCGTGCAGCATGCGCACCGCTTCCGGGTTGGCCGCGCCCAGCAAGTACATCTTCACAGTGATTGCCTTTTTGCCAGCAGTGTACGCACCACATCCACCACCCGTGCCTGATCGGCGTCAGTCATGTCGTGATAACTCGGCAGGTTGAATGCACGCTCCGGCAAGGCAAACGAAACCGGTGTGTCGACCACGTGCTCACTGAACATGGGCAACGAAGACAGTGGCCAGAAGAACACCCGGGCGTCGATATCGGCGGCCTGGAACGCGGCGATCATCTCGTCGCGATGGATCCCGGTCCCGGCATCGAATACCACCGTGGGCATCCAGTAACCGTTGCGCGCATGGGCAGGTTCGGGGTTCAGCGAAACCCCCGGCAGCGATGACAGCGCGCGGGCGTAATTGGCGAATATCGTCCGTTTGCGTTCGATCAGCTCTTCGATCCGCTCAACCTGGGCGCAGCCGACGGCCGCCTGCAAGTTGCTCATCTTGTATTTGAAGCCAATGAACTCTGGCCAGAATTGTTTGGTGCTGCCCGCGACACGACCATGGTTGGACAACGTCAGGACGCGCTCATACAAGGCTTTATCCGAGGTGACGAAAATGCCGCCCTCGCCGGTGGTCATGGTTTTGGTGCCATGGAATGAAAACGCACCGAACGCCCCCATCGAGCCGGCAGCCTTGCCGCGCCACTGCGAGCCGATGGCTTCGGCGGCGTCTTCGATGACCGGGATACCGTGTTCGCGACCGATCGCCAGCAATGCGTCCATGTCACACAGGTTGCCGTAAAGATGGACCGCGAGAATGGCTTTGGTCTTCGGGGTAATTGCCTGCCTGACGAGCTCCGGATCCAGGCACCAGCTATCCGGCAGAACATCGACAAACACCGGCGTAGCGCCCAGATAGGTGATCGGTGCCGCCGAAGCGATCCAGTTGGTGTTGCCCAGGATCACTTCATCACCCGCGCCGATGCCCAGCGCCGCCATCCCCATGTGCAGCGCGCCGGTGCAGCTCGACGTCGCGATGGCATAGGTCGCACCAAGGTGCTCGGCAAACCCGTGCTCGAAACGCGTCAGGTATTCGTAGCAACGCGCGCCCCAACCGTTCTGCACGGCATCCAGGGCATACCGGGCTTCCAGTTCGCCGACACTCGGTTTGGTGTAGTGAATTCTGCTCATTGAATACTCAACTCCGGAACGGCAACGACAAACTGTGCGCCCCACTCTTTGACCGAGGCGAATTGCTGGGTGATTTCAGGCAACAGGTTCCATGGCAGAACCAAGATGTAGTCGGGTTGTTCGAGGGCGATACGCTCGGGCGACACCACCGGAATCCGGCTGCCAGGCAAGAACTTGCCCTGTTTGTGCGGATTGGCGTCGGCGACCCAGGCCAACAGATCAGGCTTGACCCCGGCGTAGTTGAGCAACGTGTTGCCCTTGGCGGCGGCGCCGTAACCGACCACTCGTTTGCCATCGGCTTTCGCCTGCAACAAGAAGCGCAGCAATTGGTGCTTGATGCCCTCGGCGGCTGGCGCGAGGGTCGCGTAGTACTCGGGGGTTTTCACACCGGCGGTGATTTCGGCTTGCAGTTGCTGAGCAACCGCAGGCTGCACGTCACGACGAACGCCATCGACACGCTGGACGAAAACCCGCAGCGAACCGCCGTGGGTCGACAGCTGACTGACGTCGAACACTTCCAGGCCGTTGCGTTCGCACAATGTCTGCACGGCGGTCAGGGACAGGTAGGAATAGTGCTCGTGATACAGCGTGTCGAACTGTTGCCCGGCCATCAGTGTCAGCAGTTGCGGAAACTCGAACGTCGCCACGCCGGTCGGCTTGAGCAGGGTCGCAAAGCCGCCGAGGAAATCATTGATGTCCGGCACGTGGGCCAACACGTTGTTGGCAGCCATCAGGTCCGCGGACCAGCCTTCGCTGACCAATTGCGCAGCGGTGTGACGGCCGAAGAACAACTCGCGGATCTCCAGGCCTTTTTCCCGCGCCGCTTGCGCGGTGCTGCGGGTTGGCTCAACGCCCAGGCAAGGAATGCCGCGACCGGCGACGTACTGCAACAGGTAACCGTCGTTGGCAGCGATTTCCACTACACGACTGTCGGCGGTCAGGCCGAAGCGCTCGACCATCTCGGCGACGTAGCGATCGGCATGCGCCAGCCAGGTGCTGGAGAACGAACTGAAATACGCATACTCAGCGTCGAACAGGCTGTCGGCGCTGGTGTAATCCTCGGTTTGCACCAACCAGCACTGCTGACACACCGCAACCTTGAGTGGCACCCACTGTTCGGCCTGTTCCAGCTGATCGGCACGAACGTAGGCGTTCGACGGCGGCGAGGTGCCGAGATCGATCAGCGGCAAGGCCAAAGGAGTACCGCAACCACGGCAGTTCATAGACGCACTCCAGCGAAACGTTCATCGAGCAAGGGATGGCTGGCGTCCCTGGCTGACAGATTATTGACAGGCAACGGCCAGGCAATCGCCAGCCGTGGATCGTTCACCGACAAGCCGCCTTCATGCTCCGGCGCGTAATCGGCGCTGTGCAGGTAAAGCAATTCGGCGTCGTCGGTCAGGGTCTGGAAGCCGTGGGCAAAACCGGCAGGAATGAGCAGGCTGCGACCGTCGCCGGCGCGCAGGTGTTCGGCGTGCCAGTGCAGGAACGTTGCGGAGTCGGGCCGCAAGTCCACCGCCACATCCCAGACTTCACCGCGCAGGCAGGTGATCAGCTTGGCTTCCGGCGCGTTGGCATTCTGGTAATGCAGGCCACGCACACTCGCGCGTGCGCGGGTGCAGGAATGGTTGATCTGGCGAATGGAAAACGCTTGGCCGAAGGCGCTCAGGCTGCCCTCGCAGAACAACCTGGCGAAGTGCCCGCGATCGTCTTCGAAGCGTTTGTGCTGCACGCTGAACAAGCCCGTCAGCGGCAGCGCCTTCAACGAAAACTCGCTCACAGCGCGCCTCGGTACAGGTTCAACTGACCCAACGTGATGCCACGCATGTCGTCGCCGTTTTGCCAGGCCAGATGCCAGTCGAGGGTCTGGGTCAGGCATTGTTGCAGCGACCAGCGCGGCTGCCAGGCCAACAGTTGGCGGGCGCGGCTGCTGTCCAGGCGCAACAGGCCTGCTTCATGCAGTTCACTCGGTTCGATACGCAATCCGCGCGCTTGTGGCCAACGGTTGGCGAGCAGCTCGACCACTTCGCCGACGCTGCACATGTCCGCTTCGCTCGGGCCGAAGTTCCACGCACCGGCGAACTCGGGGCCTCGCTCGTAAAGACCGGCGGCCAGTTGCAGGTAACCGGCCAGCGGCTCCAGCGCGTGTTGCCACGGGCGGACGGCTTGCGGGTAGCGCAGGGTTACCGGCTCGTCGGCAGACCAGGCTTTCAGGACATCGGGAATCAGACGTTCAGGGGCAAAATCACCGCCACCCAACACGTTGCCGGCTCGGGCCGTGGCCAGGGCCAGACCGTGTTCGGCATACTTCTCGGCCGGGAAAAACGATGCCGCATACGACTGCGCCAGCAACTCGCAGCAGGCTTTGCTGCTGCTGTAAGGATCGTGGCCGCCGAGGGCTTCGTTTTCACGGTACGGCCACAACCATTCCTGATTGGCGTAGACCTTGTCGGTGGTCACCAGCACGCAGGCGCGCACGCCGCCGACCTGACGGATCGCTTCAAGCAGGTTCAGGGTGCCCATGACGTTGCTGGAGTAAGTCCCCAGCGGATCGCGATAACCCTCGCGCACCAGCGGCTGGGCCGCCAGGTGCAGGACGATTTCCGGTTGGGTGTCGGCGATCAGTTCAAGCAGGGCCCCCAGATCACGCAGGTCGCCGCGCTGATCGTTGATGCCTTCATGAACACGTGCCAATTCGAACAGGCTCGGCTCGGTGGACGGATCGAGGGAAAACCCGCTGACTTTCGCGCCGAGGCTTTGCAGCCACAACGTCAGCCAACTGCCTTTGAAACCGGTGTGGCCCGTCAGCAGAACTCGCTTGCCGCGCCAGAATTCCGGGCTCAGTCCCATTGCTTCCATGGGGCCTCCCCGCTCTGCCACAAATGCTCCAGATGGTTTTTATCGCGCAGGGTGTCCATCGGGTGCCAGAAACCATCGTGCTGGTAGGCAGCCAGTTGACCGCTGCTGGCCAGGCCGACCAAAGGCTCGGATTCCCAAACCGTCTCGTCGGCGGTAATCAGCGGCAGGACCTTGGGCGACAGCACAAAGAAGCCACCATTGATCCAGCCTCCGTCACCGCGCGGCTTTTCAGTAAAACCGCGGACCAGGTGACCGTCGCGTTCCAGTGCGCCGTAACGGCCAGGCGGCTGAACCGCCGTGACCGTGGCGAGCTTGCCGTGGGACAGATGGAAGTCCACCAGGGCACCGATGTTCAAATCGGACACGCCGTCGCCGTAGGTGAAGCAGAACGCGTCTTCGTTTTCCAGGTAGCGGCTGGCCCGACGCAAGCGCCCGCCGGTCATGGTGTCTTCACCGGTATCGATGAGCGTGACGCGCCATGGCTCGCTGTAGTTCTGGTGAACGTCCATGCGGTTGTTGCACATGTCGAACGTGACGTCAGAGGTGTGCAGGAAGTAGTTGGCGAAGAAGTCCTTGATCGCGTAGCCCTTGTAGCCCAGGCAAATCACGAAGTCATGGATCCCGTGAGCGGAGTACTGCTTCATGATGTGCCAGAGAATTGGCTTGCCGCCGATTTCAATCATCGGCTTGGGTTTGAGGTGCGACTCCTCACTGATGCGCGTGCCCAGGCCGCCCGCCAAAATAACTGCCTTCATCGTCTCCCCTCTTGTTCGTCACAGGGCTCAGCCAAGCTGTATCAAGCTTTTGCAGGCCTTCTGGATAAAACCTTCAATGCCGCTCAGGGCGCTTCTGGATTCACCGGAAGTGCTCGTTTTATGGCGATATCGGGGGGGCTTGCAGGAAACGCGCCAGCTCTTTCGCTGTGGTGGGTGGGCTCTGGCCTTGGGTGTATATCCGTTTTTGTGGTCATGGCGGCTATTGGTTTCGCCCTTACGGCGAGTCACTTTCGAAAAGCCCCAAAGTAACCAAAGGGCTCTTGCCCCTTTCGTTAGGTGCCTCGCTGTGGCTCGGCATGCCCTCGCTCCGGTCCTGCTCCGTGGGCCCGGAGCGAGGGCATGCCGAGGGGGCGCTCAGATCAAAAGCGGAAGGCGAGCTAACGCTCGGCCTGATGAGTGGTGGGAAGCAAAAGCAAACGCTGATCCCTGTAGGAGCCGGCTTGCCGGCGAAAAGCGTCTAGGCGATGCGTTCATCCAGACAACCCGCGTTATCGTTGGCGTCCATCGCCAGCAAGCTGGCTCCTACAATTTTGAATTGTGCGAACCCAATCACCGTGTAGGAGCCGGCTTGCTGCGGGCGGCGTTCCGACGATGGCGGTGGGTCAGTCGACGCATTTATTGACTGGATGGATGCCATCGTCGGAACGCCGCCCGCAGCAAGCCGGCTCCTACAGGGGAGCGGTGTACATATCCGGAATGACTGAACGCAGCAAGGCGAGCTAACGCTCGACCTGATGAGTGGTGGAAATCAAAAGCGTATGGGATTCCCTGTAGGAGCCGGCTTGCCGGCGAAAAGCGTCTGGGCGACGCGTTCATTCAGACAGCCCGCGTTATCGTTGACGTCCATCGCCAGCAAGCTGGCTCCTACAATTTTGAAACGTGTGAACCCAATCCCTTGTAGGAGCCGGCTTGCTGCGGGCGGCGTTCCGACGATAGCGGTGGATCAGTCAACGTATGTATTGGCTGGAGGGACGCCATCGCCAGCAAGCCGGCTCCTACAGGGGATAGGTGTACATATCCGGAATGAGGGAACGCACGCACCAAAGAGCCAGGTCGGCTTTCAGGCCGCCTCGGCGGCTGTGGCGGTAGTCGCCCCCTCGAGAGGCTGAGCGCAGGTTCTGCGCAGTGGGCAACCCGGCATGGATGCCGGGTTAGCCGCCCCCGGCCATGGATGGCCGATGGCGGCGGGCCCACGGAGCAGAACCGGAGCGAGGGGATGCCGAGCCTAGGCGAGGCACCGAACGAAAGGGGCAAGAGCGCTTTGGTTACTTTCGCGCTTTTCGAAAGTGACTCGCCGTAAGGGCGAAACCAATAGCCGCCATAACCGCAGCAACGGATATGCCCCCCAATCGCAACAGAACCCCGAGATCAACCCGGCAACCAAGCCTCAGCCCAATAATTCAGATTACTACCCTGCAACATATAGTCACGCAGCACTTCCTCACGCAGCGCATCACCCATGCGGTAACTCGCATCCGGGTCAGCCAGGTGCATACGAATTGCCTCAAGCCATTCCTCGGTACTGTTACTCACCACCTTGGTACACGGCAGATAACCGCGATAAGCCTCAGTGTCCGTACAGATCACCGGATAACCGCACGCGCCATATTCCAACAGGCGCAAGTTGCTCTTGCAGTCGTTGAAGATATGAAACTCCAGCGGCGCCAAAGCCAGATCAAGGTTCAGGCTCGCCAGTTTGGCAGGGTAAGCCTGCAGGCCAACGGCGGGATGGAACTCATGCACGAAAGGCTTGAGTGCCGGCGGGCACATGCCGAAGAACACCCATTCCACTTCATCCGCCAGCAGGCGAACGACATCGGCAATGATCGCCAGATCCCCATCGTGACTGGTGCCTCCGCCCCAACCGACCCTCGGCTTGCGCGACGTACGCCGCTGGCTGCTCAGACCGGTCCACAGATACGGAGCGAGCATGTTCGGCACCACGCGAATATCGTCATGCATGCCTTTGAGGGTATCGGCCAGCGGTTGGGTCGACACCACCACCCGATCGCACAACCCAACTGCACGCCGCACGATTTGCTCAACGCCAACCATGGCCTTGCGCACGTGGGCGTTTTTCTTCGGAACGTCGATGACATAATCGTCGAGCTCGAAGATCCGGAAAGCCTTGGAGCTGTTTTTGACCCGCTCCACTTCATTCACCGCGCCCTCACTGTAGCGCCCTTGCAGGATGATGACGTCCGGCGACTGGCGCTCCAGCTCAATGTCCGAAGGCGTATGGTAAGAAAGATTACCAAGCACTTGACCCGCGGCTTCCAGCTCCAGAAACGGCTGGGTGACACGGTAATGGCCTACGGCGGTCTCGTTGATCGGGATCGCCAGCACCCGTGGCAGCATGTGACGGGCGAACGGATTCCAGTCGCTCTTGTAACCCGGTTCAAGGCTGAAATTATTGGTGCTCAGGCTCAGGTTGACGTTGTACGCCGGATCTCTTGCGATGATCGGCAGCCAGCGCTGATAAAACCGCTTCTGCTCAGCCAGCAGATCTGACACCACCGGCCCGCTCTCCGCCTCGGCAGCCACGTGGACCGACTCGGCATACGGCGTCCAGACCACCAGATAGCCCTTCTGCCTCACACGCAGACAGAAATCAGGACCACCGAGTCTTTGGGAAAAGGCCTGCTCGTCAAACCCCTGAAGTTCATCGAACACCTGCTTGCGGACCAGCAGGCACTCGGTTCTCACAGCACTCAAATTCTGCACCGCCTGCTGGCGCTGCATATACCCTGGAGCGGTCATCACCTCCCCGCGCCAAGGTACGCCGACAGGGCCGCGCATCCCCAGCACCAGGGCCGAACCTTCGATACGCCCCTGAGGGCTGACCATTCGGCCACCGACGACGCCCACCTCCGGACGCAAGCCGTGATTCAGCAGCTCCCCAAGCCAGTCACGATTGACGATCAGGCTGTCCGGGCTGAGTAACACCACATACTCGCCACGTGCCTGAGCAACGGCGAAGTTCTGCGCCGCTGCCGGGTTATCGGGGTAATCGCAATGCAGCACGCGCAGTTTTTCACCGCCCATTTGCGACATGGCGGCCAGCCAGTCACGCGCCTCGATCGAGGTGCTTGCGTTGTCGACGATCAACAATTCGTAGTGAGCATAAGCCGTGTGCTCCAGCACACTTTCGATGCAACGCTCAAGCCGACCGAGCTGATCCTGGGCCACCACCACAATGGACACCAGCGGCTGAACGCCATGCTGGTAGTCAATTCGATTGATGAGCGGCACGCTGCCCGGCCGCACCTCGTGTGCCGCACCGATACGATCAAGGTGCGCAGTCAGTACGCGGGAGTTCTGCTCGATAACCTGCGGCAGAGCGAGCCATTGCGACAGGCCGAACGAGGATTCGACCAACACTTGAGCGACATGCTCCACGACATGCGGGCCGTGGTTTTCGACGAGGCGCCAGACCAGGTCATGAGGGCTGAGCTCAGCGAAGTCCGGGGTAAAACCACCTGCGGCTACAAAGCCTTGACGCTGGATGGCCAGTGTCCGCCCGACATAGGGATAACTGCGCAGCAGGTCCAGATTGAAATCGGGCTTGAGGATCGGCTCGACCGACACGTCATTGCGCAAGCCGCCTTCATCGGTATAGATACACAGCGCGTCGGCACTCTCGACCATCCGCTCGGCCAAAAGCAGCAAGGCCAGTTCATTCAGGCGATCACCGGCCCGCAGCAGATAGAACCAGTCCGCACTGTCGGCCTGCATCAGGCCATTGAGTTGCTCAAGCCCGTCGCCTTGCAAGGCCACACGAATCACGTTGCCCGCAAGGGCACTGGTGCGATTTTCACCCGAGAGCACCAACACCCTTTCGGCGCCATAGACCTGCCGTTCGATGCTCTCCAGTGTGACGCCCAGTGCCGCATCGTCAGCGTCGGCATCCATCACCACCGGCACAATTCGCGGCTGCCATGCCCACGAGGCAAGGCGCGCAGGCAACAGGCGCTGCTGGGCCGGGTTCAGGGTGCGACACGCCAGCCATTGCAGGTACACATCAGCAAAGCAGTCACAGTTTTCACCCACCCGCGAACGGAGCAACGTCGAGGTAAAGCCCAGGGAACGACCCAGCGCCATTTCTTCCCAGTCATACGGCTCACCGAGGGCGGCGCTGGCCAGATCGATAAAGCGAACATGCCCCGGCGCAGGTGCCGGCTCGCCGCTGCGCACCGACAGCATTTGGGTCAGCCAACCGAGCTCGACCGCCACGGCCTGCTCGACCTCCAGTTGATTGCTCAGGCGCGCCGGGTGCAAGCGTTCAAAGCTGAGCACCTGTGCGATAACCGCCAGATTGCCACGACGCAACAGGCAGACAAACAAGGCGAAATCGAGACGGGCGACAAACCCTTCGCCGACCTGGGTCAACGCGGGCAGATACTCCAGCACCTGATGAGTGCGCATCAGCGCGCCACTCAAATTGCTGAGAAAGTTCAGGGCCGAGCTTTCCAGCACATCCAGCAGGTCTTCACCCTTGAACAGCGTATCCCCCGAGACAAAGCTGGAGTTCTCCAGGCGCTCGGGAAGCAGAAGGTAATCACCGTCGCAATACTGACGCAGGGCAATCACCAGATTCACATCGTCATGATCAATGAAACCCTGCACCTGACGGGCAATGCTCTCAGGCAGCAGTTGATCGTCATCACAGAGAAGCTTGAGGTACTCCCCGGTTGCCTGCTCGGCGCAGGCCATCAGATTCCCCTTGAACCCCAGGCGTTGTTCATTGCGCACATAACGCAATGTCACGGTTGGCGGCACTGTGCAGGCCTGGACCAGCTCATGGATTTCGTCGCTGTCGCTGTCGTCACACACGATCACTTCAAGCGACGCGTAGGTCTGGTTCAGCGCACTTTGCAGCGCTGCCTTAAAGTACAGCGGGTTGTAGGCGGGAATGGCGATGCTGACAAGAGGAGCTGGTTTCACGGCAGGGGAACTCGCGAGCGGTGGGCGCTCACTCTGGAACGAGTGGAGCAGCCCTGAACCGCTGAAAAATGACGGTTTGCACTCGGGTGTATTGAACCTTCGCGCCTATGGCGCGAAGGCCTTGACTCAGACTTTGTTGAACAACCCCAACTGAGCGATTTTGCTGAACGCCAGTTGCGAGGCTTGCAGCATGGTTTGCTGCAAGGTCAGGCGGGTCATCACCGTGGCCGGGTCCGAATCACGGATCGCGCCCTGGGTCTGCGTGTTGGCCAGCACCAGGCTCTGGTTGATATCGGTCTGAGTCGTCAGCGACGCACCGCGACCACCCACGGAGCTGAGGCCCGAGGTCAACTGGTCAATGCCGCTGGTCAGGTTACCGATACCGGAACCAATGGCCGCGTTGAGTGCTTGAATGGCCTGCGGATTGTTGTTGGTCGGCGTCGACAGCGCGGTTTTCAGCTGGGCGACCGTGTCCAGAACGTTCTGCGTCTGGTGAGTGTTGACCGTGACGGAGAACTGGTCACCAGCCTGCATCGAAGGTGCGCCGCTCAGCGTAAAGTCGACACCCGATGCGGTGGCGACGTTGCCCGCCAGAACACCGCTGGAAACCGGCTTGCTGCTCGCGGTCAGAGGCGCTGCATACAAGTCGAAAGCCGTGGCGCTGGTGAACTTGAGAACGGCCCCGCCTTCCGGAAAGCTGGCGTGGTAGGCGGCACTGTTGGAGATGCTTGTATTGGTGACGACGTCGCTGGACAGGTTGCCTGGGGCACGGGTCGCATTGAAGCTGTCCGGCTTGGCCGCCAGGGTGAAGCTGTAGGCATTGGGGGACGGAGGCGCCGGGAACACGGTTGCCGGAACGTCGCCAGTCTTCATGTTGATGTTCAACTTCAGGTCAACGCCACGGAAGTTGATTGTCTGTGTGGCGGCACCACCGGAGGAGCTGAACACGCCATTGCCAGAAGCTTCGGCCGTGACGTCATTACCCAGCGAATCGCGGATTTCCAGCTGCGTAGGGCTGAGGAAATTCACGGTGTAGGGCTCGCCGCCACGGAATTTGGCGTTGTAGGTCACGTCCGAATTCACCTGACCATTGGACAGCACCACACGACCGCCATCGACGGCCGGCGTCGGCGTGGTCATGGTGGACTGTGTGCGACTGGTGTTGATGGCTTGCTGGAACACAGCCCAACCGGTGCTGTTGGTGGCCATCGACTGGGTATCGCCAATCGGCAGGTCCAGCGTGACCTGATCACCGTTATAGCTGTAGGTGCCGTCGGTATTACGCGAGAACGGAACGGTATCGCCCTTGGAGCCGGAGAAAATGTATTTGCCGTTTTCGTCCTTGGTGTTCATCAGGCTCAACAGCTGTTCTTCGATCTGGCTGAGCTCCGAAGCGTTGGCCTGGCGATCGGAATCGGTATAACCGGCGTTGCCGGCACCCAGGGCCAGTTCCTTGGCGCGTTGCAGCACGTTGCCGATACTGGTCATGACGGCTTCAGTCTGGCCGAGCGTGGCTTTGATCGTCGTCATGTTGTTGTTGAACTGATCGAGCATCGAAGCCTGCTGGCCCAATTGCAGCAGGCGCGAGGCGCCGACCGGATCATCGGCGGCGGTGTTGACGCGAACCAGGCTGCTCGCCTCTTCGCTGCTCTTGACCACGTTGGCGAAGTTCTTCGAATAGTTGGCAGCCGAGGACTCGTAAAACTGGGCGGTAGAAATGCGCATGGGCTACGACTCCTTAAAGACTGTTGATCAGTGTGCTGAAGATTTCCTGCGCAGCCTTGATGATCTGCGAAGACGCGGTGTAGTACTGCTGATACTTGACCAGGTTGCCGGTTTCCTCATCGAGGTCGACACCCGAGAGCGAGTCGCGCGCGCCCTTGGCGTTCGCCAGGATGGCTTCGGTCGCCGCGCTGTCGAGCTTGCCCTGTGCAGCCTTGGAACCCACACCCTCGACCAGTTTGCCGTAGGCGTCGTTCAGGGAAATGCCTTTGCTGGCCGAACCGGTGTCCACGGTCTTCGCGGTCTGCAAGCCAGCCAGTGCGGTGCCGTTACGGTTGTCCAGGCTGCCCGGCTGAGTGAGCGAGACGTTGATCGCCGCGCCGCTGCTTGGGGCACCGGCGATGGTCATGCTGAAGGCCGCGGCGTACTGAGTCGCGGGCGGAGCCGGGATCGGTGCACCCGCGGCATCCGTGAGCGGAATGCTCAGGTTCAGGGTATTGGTCTCACCTGGCTTGATGGTACCGCCGCTGATCAGCGCGCCCTTGGCATCCAGGAACTGGTAGGTCTGGCTGGTGCCATCGGCGGACACCGCACCAAATACCACCTTGGTCGGCGTGGAGTTTTTCAGGCCGTTCTGCATCGCGGTGGTGGTCGCCGCGTCGTAGATGTCGAACTTGGTGGTCAGGGTCGGTTGACCGCTGGCCGGGATCGTCAGGGTGCCGCTGCCACTGCCGCTCGCTGCAATCGCCGCGCCCAGCGGTGCCGCGATGGCCAGACGCTTGGAGTCGGTCATCTCGGTCTTGATGTTCGCCGCAGCATCGCGGGTCGGGGTGATCCTGAAGGTGTCGCCCGCCGTGGCAGAAGCCGCGTTGAACTTCATCTCGACGCCGTCGATGACCGGTGCCGTTGCCGGCGCTACCGTGCTGAAGGAGCCCATCGGCGTGTTGTCCGGCAGGCGCTGAACGGTGTAATCGGTCGCGGTGGTGAACGTGACCTTGTAATCGTTGATGGTCAGCTTGCCAGTGTCCTTGATGCTCACATCAAAGTTACCGGTGCCCACGTTGTTCAGGCTGGCGACGCTGCGTTCAGAGACCAGCTTGGCCGAGTTGATGTTGTTGAACAGGTTCGAACCGAAGGCGCCGTTCTTGTCGATGCCCTGGGCCTGAAGGCTGTTCATCTGGTCGGCGACGACCAGGGCCACACGACCCAATTCGTTCATGGCCGGGTCCAGCACGGTGCTGCGATAACGCAGCAACCCGCCGATTTCGCCGCCGGTCATGATCGCGGTGATATCAATGGTGCTCGAACCGCGATTGAGTTGCAGCGACAAGCGGCCCGGATCGTCTTTGCCCGGCACCACTTCAAGTTTGTTGACCGTATTACCCATGACCAGCGGCTGACCGCTGCCCAGGTAAATGTCGAGATTGCCTTCACGCTCCACCACCTGCGCACCGGTGAAGGTCGCCAGCTGGCGCACGGTTTCGTTACGGGCGTCGAGCAGCTCGTTCGGCATGCCGCCGGAACTGGAAACCTCGGAGATCTTCTGGTTCAACTGCGCCACGGTAGCGGCCAGCTTGTTGACCTGATCCGCCATGTTCGTCAGGTTGCCGTTGATATTGGCATTCTGCTGGGTCAACTGCGCGGAGACCGAGTTGAAACGGTTGCTCAAGGCCTGGGCATCGCTGAGCAGCAACTGGCGGGACGCGTCGTCACCGGGTTTGGCGTTGACGTTCTGCACCGAGGCAAAAAACTTGGTCAGTGCGCCGTTCAGGCCGGTGCTGGTGTCGGAGAGCAATTTGTCCAGCGGCGTGACCTGATTCAGGTAGGCGGCCGAATCGCTGTTGAGCGAGGTGGTGGTCTGCAACTGTGCATCGAGGTAGCTGTTGTACACGCGACGCACATCGGCCAGGGTCGTGCCGGTGCCGATGTAGACATTGCCGAACTGCTGCGAGGCCTTGGTGCCCTGCACTGTTTGCTGGCGCGAGTACCCGGCGGTGTCGACGTTGGCAATGTTGTTGCCGGTGGTCATCAACGAGGATTGGCCAGCGGCCAGACCCGACATCCCGATATTGAGCAAACTCATGGTTCGACCTTAATCCTTGTGCCTATAAAGGCGTGGTGGAAACGCCCGCCGCAGCGTAGTTCTGGTAACTCGTCATCTGCTTGGCTATCTGCGAAATCTTGCTCGCGTAGTCCGGGTCGGTTGCGTAACCGGCCTTTTGCAACTCGCGTACAAACTGTTCTGGGTTATCGGCCGACTTCACGACATCTTGATAGCGATTGTTGGTTTGCAACAAAGTCACAAGGTCATGGAAGCTGTCCTTGTAAGAGCCATAGGAACGGAACTCGGCCGTCTCCTTGACCATCGCGCCATTTCTGAATTCGCTGGTGATCGCTCGCGCCGAATCGCCCTTCCAGCTGCTGCTGGCCTTGATGCCGAACAGGTTGTGGCTGCTGCTGCCATCCTGTGCGCGCATGACCGATTTGCCCCAGCCGGTTTCCAGCGCCGCTTGAGCCACCAGGTAACGCGGATCGACGCCGATGCGCTCGGCGGCTTCCTTGGCCATCGGCAACATGGTGTTGACGAACTGGTCGGCAGAACTGAAGGCTTTTTTCGCCGGTGCCAACGGTATCTGAGCGATGGCACGACCATGAATCTGCAAGCTGCCATTCGCTGATGCTTGCGCAGTCGCCAGCCAGTCTCCGTTGAACAAAGGCCCCGAACCGGTCGGCGTGGCGCGCTCTGCCAATCGAGTGTTATTGAGCGGCGCGGCGGCCGTCGTCGCCGAAGGCACCAGGCCCGCCAGCAAGCGGTCAGCCAGTTTCGGTGGCAACGCCAGGCGCCGCTGATTGATCAGCGCCATGTCGTTGCGATGTGCGCCCTCGCCTGCCGCCTGTGGAGCGCTGATCGAGCGCGAAGCCCACAACGGACGCTGGCCATTGACTCGCGACAGCGGCCCGTTGGTCCCGACCGTGCCCGCCGCCACCGGCGTCTGCACCGCCGCTTTTGCCGCTTCCTGCTTGGCCGCCGACAGCGTTGCCGCTTCGCCCGGCGCCAATGGTTTGTTCTTCGACATCTGGCGCATCAGCACGTCCGCCAGACCAATACCACCGCCCTCGCGGGACATGGAAACGGCCAACTGCTGGTCGTACATTTCCTGGTACTGCTTGGCCGCCGGCGTGTTGAGCGGATTGCCCTCGGCCAGCGTGTCGGTCGCCTTGCGCATGGACTTGAGCATTTCACCGAGGAACAGCGACTCGAATTCCTGCGCCACTTTGCGTAGGTTTTCGTCACTGTTCTTGTCGCCGACCTTGAGCTGATTCAGACGATTGAGGTCCGAATAGGACCCCGAATCGGCGCTGCTGACCAGACCACTCTTGTGCATATCCATGGTCGCCGGCCTCAGATCACGATCAGGTCGGCTTGCAACGCGCCGGCCTGCTTCAGTGCTTCAAGGATTGCCATCAAGTCGCCTGGCGCCGCGCCGACCTGGTTCACCGCACGCACGATCTCGTCGAGGGTGGTGCCCGGGCCGAACTTGAACATCGGCTTGGCTTCCTGCTGGGCGTTGACCCGCGAGCGCGGCACAACAGCGGTCTGACCATTGGACAGAGGGCCGGGCTGGCTGACGATCGGGTCTTCGGTGATGGTCACGGTCAGGCTGCCGTGAGTCACGGCGGCCGGGGACACCTTGACGTTCTGACCGATCACGATAGTGCCGGTGCGGGAGTTGATGATGACTTTCGCCACCGCCTGACCCGGATCGACTTCAAGGTTCTCGATGATCGACAGATAGTCGACGCGCTGGCCCGGATCCAGCGGCGCACTGACGCGAATCGAACCGCCGTCGATGGCCTGGGCAACGCCAGGGCCGAGCATGTCGTTGATCTTGTCGACGATGCGCTTGGCGGTGGTGAAGTCGGAACGGTTGAGGTTCAACGTCAGGCTGTTGCCCTGGTTGAAACCGCTCGGCACCGAACGCTCGACCGACGCACCACCAGGGATGCGACCAGCCGACGGAACGTTGACGGTGATCTTCGAACCGTCGCGACCTTCAGCATCAAAACCGCCGACGACCAGGTTGCCCTGGGCGACCGCGTAAACGTTGCCGTCGATACCCTTGAGCGGCGTCAGCAGCAAGGTGCCGCCGCGCAGGCTCTTGGAGTTACCGATGGAGGACACGGTAATGTCCACCTGCTGACCCGGTTTGGCGAAGGCCGGCAAGTCGGCACTGATCGATACCGCCGCGACGTTCTTCAACTGCACGTTGCCCGAACCGGGCGGCACCTTGATGCCGAACTGCGAGAGCATGTTGTTGAAGGTTTGCAGGGTAAACGGCGTCTGCGTCGTCTGGTCGCCGGTACCGTTGAGCCCGACCACCAGGCCGTAGCCGATCAATTGGTTGGAACGTACGCCGGAAATACTGGCGATGTCCTTCAGCCGCTCGGCCTGAGCACCGAAGGCTGCGGACATCAGGAACGCAGCCACCATCAGGTGTTTGAAATTCAACGTGACCACCTAGAAAGGGAACAGCGGGCTGAGGAAGAAACGGTCGAACCAGCCTGGCTGACTCGCATCGGCAAACGAACCGGTGCCCGAATAGGTGATGCGTGCATCGGCGATGCGCGTTGACGAAACCGTGTTGTCGGTCGCGATGTCATCGGCCCGGACCAGGCCGGCGATCCGTACCAGTTCATCACCGGTATTGAGGGTCATCCACTTCTCGCCGCGCACGGCAATGATGCCGTTGGGCAAGACGTCGGCGACGGTCACGGTGATCGAACCGGTCAGGCTGTTGCCCTGCCCGGCCTTGCTGTCGCCCTTGGTCGCGCGGTCGCCGCTGTAACTCGCATTCAGTGTCAGATCATTCTCATTGAATGGGTTGTTAGTGTTGGGCACCACACCGAACAACGACGTCAGGCCAATGCCGGCCTTGCTGTTCTTGGCCACTTGCGAGTTGGCGTTTTTACTGGCCTGGGTTTTTTCGTTCAGGGTGATGGTAATGATGTCACCGACCCGGAACGCCTTGCGGTCGCTGTACAGGTTCTGTTCGAAGCCAGCCTGGTAGATCGAGCCGTTGTTCGCGGCAGCCGGCAATGGCGTACGCGGCAACACCGGGGCGTAGTAAGGGTCATTGGGCTTGGGCGTCGGACCGACGCAACCCGCCAGCGCGACGACGCCACTCAGTGCCAGGACAGATACAAAGCGATTCATGACCCTACCTCACGGTGTTGCAGGCGGCCTCATGACCGCCTCATAGACTTGATTACAGATTCTGCGTTACGAACGAGAGCATCTGGTCGGCGGTGGAGATCACCTTGGAGTTCATCTCGTAGGCGCGCTGAGTGGTGATCATGTTGACCATCTCTTCAACGGTGCTGACGTTGGAAGTTTCCAGGGTGTTCTGCAGCGTGGTACCGAAACCGGCCAGGCCTGGCGTGCCGACTTGCGGCGCGCCGCTGGCAGCGGTTTCCAGGAACAGGTTGTTACCCACGGCTTGCAGGCCGGCCGGGTTGATGAAGTCGGCGGTTTGCAGGTTGCCGATCACCTGGGATGCCGGGTTGCCGGCAATGGTGATGGACACGGTGCCGTCGCGACCGACCGTGAAGGTCTGCGCGTCGTTCGGAATGACAATGGCCGGCTCGAGGGCGAAGCCGTTGGCGTTCACGATCTGGCCGTTGGAGTCGAGGTGGAACGTACCGTCACGGGTGTAGGACGTGGTGCCGTCCGGTTGCAGGATCTGGAAGAAACCGCGACCGTCGATGGCCATGTCCAACGGCTGCTCGGTAGTTTGCAGGCTACCGGCGTTGAAGTTTTTCTGGGTGCCGACAATGCGCACACCGGTACCCAATTGCAGACCCGACGGCAGTTCGCTGTCCTGGGTCGACTGGGCGCCTGGCTGGCGTTTGATCTGGTACAGCAGGTCCTGGAACTCGGCGCGGTCACGTTTGAAACCCGTGGTCGACACGTTCGCCAGGTTGTTGGAAATGGTGGTCAGGTTGGTGTCCTGGGCGGACAGACCTGTTTTGGCAACCCATAGAGCCGGAAGCATTCGATTCTCCTCGTGCGCCTGTTTTACGGCGCGACGTTCTGATAATTAGCTGATCTGCAAGACCCGAGCCATGGCCTGGTCATCGTCTTTGGCGGTGTTCATCATCTTGATGTGCAGTTCGAACTGCTTGGCCAGCGCCAGTACCGAAGTCATCTCTTCCACGGCATTGACGTTGCTCGACTCCAGGAACCCGGACACCAGTTTGACGTTGGCATCGGCTTGCGCCGGCTTGCCATCCTTGGTGTGGATCGAACCGTCCAGGCCTTTGGTCATGTTCTTGAAATCCGGGTTGACCAGCTTGATGCGGTCGACTTCAGCCATCACGCGAGGGCCTTCGCCCATCGCACGAATGCTGACGGTGCCGTCTTCACCCACTTCGATTTGCTGCTCGGGCGGCACGGAAATCGGCCCGCCATTGCCCATCACCGGCATGCCGTTGCCGGCCCGCAACACGCCCAGAGCGTCAACGTTCAGACTGCCGGTGCGCACGTAGCTTTCACCGCCGTCGGGGTTCTGCACCGCGATCCAGCCGTTGCCCTGCACCGCGACGTCGAGGTCGCGACCGGTTTGTACCAGAGAGCCCGCGGAGAAGTCGGTGGCCGGACGTTCGGACATCGCAAACGCACGCGCCGGAAAGCTGTCACCGAACACCGGCATCGAACGCGCCTGCTCCAGGTCTTTCTGGAAGCCGTTGGTGGAGATGTTCGCCAGGTTGTTCGCATGAGCCTTCTGCGCCAGTGCATTCTGGCTGGCGCCGGTCATTGCCACATAAAGGTACTTGTCCACACTCTTTCCTCTGCATGCCGGACGTTTGCCGCCCACCGCTGTACTGCTGAGCGATAAGCAATTTGCAGACCAACTTTTTTCTGGCGGCGCGGAGCCCGGCAAACAAAGGACTTGGGGCGTTCAGGGGGAAATGGGGGAATGTGTCAAAGACGAAAAACCGGCGGTGTTATGCCGGTAAGTGGCAACGCTTGGCCTTGAGGCTGAACAGGATACCGCTATCGCGAGCAGGGCTCGCTCCTACATTTGGAATGCAATCCCCTGTAGGAGCGAGCCCTGCTCGCGATGGGGCCAAAACAAACACAGCAAACGCCAGCTAGGACTCAGTCTTGCCAACCTCATACTCACGCAACTTGTTGGCAATGGTGGTATGCGAAACCCCCAACCGCTTGCCCAGTTGGCGACTGCTCGGATGTTCGGAATACAAACGCTCCAGCACCGCTTTTTCAAAACGCCCGACAATCTCATCCAGCCCGCCTTCAAGCGAAAAATCGCCAAGCGGCTGACGCACGCCATAATCCGGCAGGCGAATATGTTCAGCCTTGACCGTCCCGCCCTCACATAACGAAACCGCCTGGAACAACACGTTTTCCAACTGCCGGACGTTGCCCGGCCAATGGTAGTGACTGAGCCGCTCCATGGCCGCCGGCGCCAGTTTCGGCAGCGCACAACCGATCTGCCGACTGGCCTGATCAAGGAAGTGCTCCACCAACGGCGTCAAACCATCCAGGCATTCGCGCAGCGGCGGGATATGCAGCGAAAGCACGTTCAAACGGTGATACAAATCCTGGCGAAACTCGCCACGAGCGCACAATTCCGACAGGTCGACCTGCGTGGCACAGATCACTCGCACATCGAGGTAAACCTCTTCATCACTGCCTACACGACGGAAGCAACCGTCCTGCAAGAATCTGAGTAGTTTCACCTGCAGGCGCGGGCTCATTTCCCCCACGCCATCGAGAAACAGCGTACCGCCCGCCGTCAGCTCCAACAGCCCTAGCTTGCCTTCGGCACGGGCGCCTTCGAACGCGCCGGGGCCGTAGCCGAACAACTCAGTCTCGGCCATGGACTCCGGCAGGCCGGCGCAATTGAGCGCCATCAGCGGCGACTGACCGCGCGGGCTCGCCAGGTGGCAGGCGCGTGCCAGCAACTCCTTGCCGGTGCCGGTTTCGCCTTCTATCAATAGCGGCGCATCCAGCGGCGCCATGCGCCGGGCTTCACGCACCACCGCCGCCATCACTTTCGAGCTCTGGAAGATGCTATCGAACCCGCGCAGCTCCTGTTTGCGCACGTTGTAAATGCGCTCCCCTACCCGGTCGGCACGGTGCAGCGTCAGCACCGCGCCGGCCATGGCCTCGCTGTCGTCATGTTCCGATTGCAGCGGCGCGATGTCGGCCAGAAACACGTCACCCTTGACCTTGACTCGCAGCCCGTTGATCCGCGACTTGTTGGCGCGCACCAGTTCCGGCAAATCGAAATCCTCGGCGTAACGCGACAAGGGGATCCCCGGCACCTCATCGACACGCACGCCGAGCAACTGCGCCGCCGCGCGGTTAGCCGCGACAATCGAGCCGCCCATGTCGATCGACAACACCGGAAATTCCAGAGCACCGAGCAAAGCATTGAGTTCCATGTGCCGACGCTCGCTCGGCATCAGGCCTACACGCTTGACGCCAAAGACCCCGGCAATCGACTCGAATTTCGGACGCAATGCCTGGAACTGAATATTGATCAGGTTCGGGCAATGCAGGTAGATCGCGTTGCCATGCTCGCCACCCACTTCACCTCGAGCGACGTTGATTCCGTACTCGACCAGTAAATTGAGAATGTCGCGCAGGATGCCGATGCGGTTCTGGCAGTGGACTTTGATACGCATATAAGGCCCGAAGATAAATTAAGGCGATGGATCGCTCCCTGCAGGAGCTGGCTTGCCGGCGATGGCGTCCTTGAGAACGCTATCGCCGGCAAGCCGGCTCCTACCTACAGCGGTTTACCAATCAATCGAGGGCCGCAGGGGAAATTTTCTGTTGGCGCCCTCAGATAGTCGTCAAGATTATGTGACACCTGTGAGCCATTTCAAACCCGAAAAACTCATGCGCAGCGCCACAGTCGCCAATCCGTAACGAAAAGTTTACGAAAACCAACGAATTTTCCTACATGCGACGGCTTACACGTGCTGCAACATCGCAATTCCTGAGGTATTTCTAAGTCCATAGCAGGACATAACAAGAACGAAATCCCCTAGCAGGAGAGCAGCATGAAGCAGACGCAGTACGTGGCTCGCGAGCCCGATGCGCAAGGTTTTATCGACTACCCCGCCGAAGAACACGCGGTGTGGAACACGCTGATCACTCGCCAACTGAAAGTGATCGAAGGGCGTGCGTGCCAGGAATACCTGGACGGTATCGAAAAACTCGGTCTGCCCCACGACCGCATTCCGCAACTCGGCGAAATCAACAAAGTCCTCGGTGAAACCACCGGCTGGCAGGTTGCCCGAGTACCCGCACTGATTCCTTTCCAGACCTTCTTTGAATTACTGGCCAACAAGCAGTTTCCGGTGGCGACGTTTATTCGTACCCGCGAAGAGCTGGATTACCTGCAAGAGCCGGACATTTTCCACGAGATCTTTGGTCACTGCCCGCTGCTGACCAACCCTTGGTTCGCCGAATTCACCCACACCTACGGCAAACTCGGCCTGAAGGCTTCCAAGGAAGAACGCGTGTACCTGGCGCGCCTGTACTGGATGACCATCGAGTTCGGCCTGGTCGATACACCCCAAGGCCAGCGCATTTACGGCGGCGGCATTCTTTCCTCGCCGAAAGAAACCGTTTACAGCCTGTCGAACGAACCTGAGCATCAGGCCTTCGACCCATTGGAATGCATGCGCACGCCTTACCGCATCGACATCCTGCAACCGCTGTATTTCGTCTTGCCGAACCTCAAGCGTCTGTTCGACCTCGCCCACGAAGACATCATGGGCATGGTCAAGCAAGGCATGCAGCTGGGCTTGCACGCACCGAAATTTCCGCCGAAAGCCGCGTGATCCGCAGCTTTTAGAATCAAGTGAGCCTGTCAGGAATCGACGCTTTGGTTTAGCGTGGTTGCACTGACGGCCGATTTCCAATCATTCGAATTCAGGAACACATCATGTCCACATTGAACCAAGCCCATTGCGAAGCCTGCCGCGCCGACGCCCCTCAGGTCAGCGACGAAGAGTTGCCGGTACTGATCAAGCAGATCCCGGACTGGAACATCGAAGTCCGCGACAGCGTCATGCAGCTGGAAAAGGTTTTCCTGTTCAAGAACTTCAAGCACGCGCTGGCGTTCACCAACGCCGTCGGTGAAATCTCCGAGGCTGAAGGTCACCACCCGGGCCTGCTGACCGAATGGGGCAAAGTCACCGTGACCTGGTGGAGCCACTCCATCAAAGGCCTGCACCGCAACGATTTCATCATGGCCGCGCGCACTGACGAAGTGGCCAAGGACGCCGAGGGCCGCAAATAATGCATTTCGACGCCATAGGTCGAGTACCCGGCGACCCGATTCTCGGCCTGATGGAGGCCTATGCGCAGGACCCCAACCCGCGCAAATTCGACCTTGGCGTGGGCGTCTATAAAGACGCCTTTGGCCTGACGCCGATTCCACAGGCCGTGAAGCTTGCGGAGCAGCGCCTGGTGGATCGCCAGACCACCAAGACCTACATCGGCGGTCACGGCGAACCGGCGTTCGGCAAAGCCATCAACGAGTTGGTGCTCGGCGCCGATTCTGCGCTGATCGCCGAACAACGGGCCGGCGCCACCCAGACGCCAGGCGGCACCGGTGCGCTGCGCTTGAGCGCGGACTTCATCGCCCAGTGCCTGCCGGGCCGTGGCGTGTGGCTGAGCAACCCGACCTGGCCGATTCACGAAACCATTTTCGCCACGGCCGGGGTCAAGGTTAATCACTACCCTTATGTCGGCAGCGACAACCGCCTCGATGTTGAAGCGATGCTGGCAGCACTCAACGAAGCCCCTGAGGGCGATGTGGTTTTGCTGCACGCTTGTTGCCACAACCCGACCGGTTTCGATCTGTCCCATGACGACTGGCGCCGGGTACTGGAAGTGGTGCGCAGTCGTAATCTGGTGCCGCTGATCGACTTCGCCTATCAGGGTTTCGGCGACGGACTGGAGCAGGATGCGTGGTCGACCCGGTTGTTCGCTGCCGAACTGCCGGAAGTGTTGATTACCAGCTCCTGCTCGAAGAACTTCGGCCTGTACCGCGACCGCACGGGGGCGCTGATTGTCTGCGCGAAGACGGCTGACAAACTGGTGGATATCCGCAGCCAACTGGCCAACATCGCCCGTAACCTGTGGTCGACTCCACCGGATCACGGCGCTGCCGTCGTGGCAACGATCCTCGGCGATCCAGAGCTGAAAAGCCTCTGGGCCGACGAAGTGGAAGCCATGCGCTTGCGTATCGCCCAACTGCGCAGCGGCCTGGTCGAGGCGCTGGAGCCTCATGGTTTGCGCGAGCGCTTTGCGCACATTGGTGTGCAACGCGGCATGTTTTCCTACACCGGATTGACGCCTGACCAGGTTAAACAGCTGCGTGATCATCACAGCGTTTACATGGTCGGTACCGGCCGGGCGAACGTGGCGGGGATTGATGCGACGCGTCTTGATCTGCTGGCCGAAGCCATCGCCAAAGTCTGCAAGTAATCTCAAGAACTCTGTAGTTCCCTTGTGGGAGCGAGCCTGCTCGCGATAGCGGTGTATCAGTCGACATAGACGTTGACTGACACTCCGCTATCGCGAGCAGGCTCGCTCCCACATTTGTTTTGCGGTGCGCCCTCTTCCACACCTGTCTAGACAAGCCCATCCGTCGTAACAATTGGATATAAAAGTCTGATTGTCATTTCTCCTGCTGTATCCTGCCCAGGCTTTGTAAAAGCGCGGATCTACCAGATCTATCAACAGACTTTGCGAGGAGCGCGAAACATGCACGAGATCCCTAATCTCCCCTTCCCAAGCCTGCACGAAACTGAGCAGACACCCACGCAGCAAGCCGGCGCCCAACAGCCCGAGCCGAAAGAAGCCACTGAACGCCGCCAGGCCGACAGCGAAGACTGAAACACCCGCAATGCCAGACCGTGTGGAAAGCGCTAACATGCGCTTTCCACACCGCCTGAACCCTTGAGTTGCACACCATGACCGATGACTTTAGCGAGACCCAGGCCAGCGTTCTGATCGGCACCGCCGAGAAGATGATCGAGATCTGGAATCGCCTCCCCCCCGAGAAACAAGCGGCATTGCTCGCCCGTTTCGGCAGCGAAGAAAATGCCCTGGCCGCCCTGGTCACGACACAACTGGTCGCCCCCGCCAAACCCTGATTCACCCCCCACCCGGCAAATAGTTTTACTTTTCCACGCCCGCGGCCTCTCACGCCGCTATCATAAGCAGCCTATCTATCCTGCTTTCCCGTGGACCTTTACCCATGTCTGAAAACCAGCGCCCCCTGGCGGTCACGCTGCAAGTCGTTTCCATCGTCCTGTTCACTTTTATCGGCTACCTCAACATCGGCATTCCCCTGGCCGTATTGCCCGGCTACGTCCACAGCGATCTGGGTTTCGGTGCCGTAGTCGCCGGCCTGGTGATCAGCGTGCAATACCTGGCCACCCTGCTCAGCCGTCCATACGCCGGGAAAATCATTGATAACAAGGGCAGCAAACTGGCGGTCATGTATGGCCTCGCCGGTTGCGGTCTGAGCGGCGTATTCATGCTGATTTCGGCCTGGACCCAAAGCCTGCCGATGCTGAGCCTGATCAGCCTGTTGATCGGTCGCCTGGTACTTGGCAGCGCAGAAAGCCTGGTGGGCTCGGGCTCGATCGGCTGGGGCATCGGCCGGGTCGGCGCGGCGAACACCGCCAAAGTGATCTCGTGGAACGGCATCGCCAGTTATGGCGCACTCGCCGTCGGCGCACCGCTTGGCGTGTTGCTGGTCAGTCAGTTGGGCTTGTGGAGCATGGGCGTGAGCATCGTGTTGCTGGCCGTGCTGGGCCTGGCGCTGGCCTGGCCGAAAACCGCCGCGCCCATCGTGGCCGGGGAACGATTGCCGTTCATGCATGTGCTGGGTCGAGTGCTGCCGCACGGTTGCGGCCTGGCGCTGGGTTCGATCGGCTTTGGCACCATCGCCACCTTCATCACCCTGTATTACGCCACGCAACACTGGGACAACGCGGTGTTGTGCCTGAGCCTGTTTGGCGCAAGCTTCATCGGCGCGCGGCTGTTGTTCGGCAACCTGATCAACCGCCTCGGTGGTTTTCGCGTGGCGATTGCCTGTCTGTCGGTGGAAACCCTCGGGCTGTTGCTGCTGTGGCTGGCACCGGATGCTCATTGGGCCTTGGCCGGTGCTGCGCTGAGCGGTTTCGGTTTTTCCCTGGTGTTCCCGGCACTGGGCGTGGAAGCGGTCAATCTGGTGCCAGCGTCCAGCCGTGGCGCTGCGGTTGGCGCGTATTCGCTGTTCATCGATCTGTCGCTGGGGATTACCGGACCGTTGGCGGGCGCGATTGCCGCCGGATTTGGTTTTGCTTCAATCTTCCTGTTCGCCGCCCTCGCCGCTTTGAGCGGTTTGGCACTGAGCGTTTACCTGTACAGGCAAGCGCCCAAGTATCGTGAAGAGCGAGACGCCCGCTAGAAATCGACCTTGCCGCGCCCGGCCTTGATGCTGCCGCGCTTGGTCTTGGATTCGAGCCGACGCTTCTTCGAGCCGAGGGTCGGTTTGGTCGGACGGCGTTTCTTTTCAACCTTGGTGGCGCTGAGGATCAACTCGGTCAGCCGCTCCAGCGCATCGGCGCGATTGGCCTCCTGCGTGCGGTATTGCTGGGCCTTGATGATCAACACGCCGTCGCTGGTGATGCGGCTGTCACGCAGCGCCAGCAGCCGCTCCTTGTAGAACTCGGGCAAGGACGAGGCCGGAATGTCGAAGCGCAGGTGCACGGCGCTGGAGACCTTGTTGACGTTCTGCCCACCGGCGCCCTGGGCGCGGATGGCCGTCAATTCGATCTCGGCATCCGGCAGATGCACATTGTTGGAAATCACCAGCATGGAAAAGCGTCCGTATTCAGAGTGCGCAGGATACCTTGATTAGCACCGTCCCTGTGGGAGCCAGCCTGCTGGCGATGAGGCCGTGTCAGTCGACATCATCATTGCCTGACCTGCCGCTATCGCGAGCAGGCTCGCTCCCACAGGTGTTTTGTGTGTACCCCAGAAACAACAAACCCGGCACATGGCCGGGTTTGTTGTGTCTGCGCGCTGCGTTATTTCATTGCAGCCTGCAACGTTTGTTGAGCACTGCGCTTGTTCTTGATGCCGTAGCAAATCCACATGAACACGACCCACACCGGAATCGCGTACACCGAAACCTGAATGCCCGGGATCAACAGCATCACGCCAAGGATGAACACCACGAACGCCAGGCAGATGTAGTTTCCGTACGGATACCACAGGGCCTTGAACAGCGGCGTCTGCTTGGTCTTGTTCATGTGCTGGCGGAACTTGAAGTGCGAATAGCTGATCATCGCCCAGTTGATCACCAACGTGGCCACCACCAGCGACATCAACAGTTCCAGCGCGTTTTGCGGGATCAGGTAGTTCAACAGCACCGCAATCAGCGTCACCGCCGCCGAAGCGAGGATCGAACGCACCGGCACGCCGCGCTTGTCGATCTTCGCCAGGGCTTTCGGCGCATCGCCCTGCTCGGCCATGCCCAACAGCATGCGGCTGTTGCAGTAGGTGCCGCTGTTGTACACCGACAACGCCGCGGTCAGCACCACGAAGTTGAGGATGTGCGCGGCGGTGTTGCTGCCGAGCATCGAGAACACTTGCACGAACGGGCTGCCGCTATAGGAATCGCCGGAGGCGTTCAGGGTCGCCAGCAGGCTGTCCCATGGCGTCAGCGACAGCAGGATGACCAGTGCGCCGATGTAGAAAATCAGGATCCGGTAGATCACCTGGTTGATCGCTTTCGGGATCACGGTTTTCGGTTTGTCCGCTTCTGCTGCGGTGAAGCCGAGCATTTCCAGGCCGCCGAAGCTGAACATGATGATCGCCATGGCCATCACCAGACCACTGACGCCATTCGGGAAGAAACCACCGTGGGACCACAGGTTGGTCACCGACGCTTCCGGTCCGCCGTGCCCGCTGACCAGCAGATAGCTGCCCAGGGCAATCATGCCGACGATCGCGACGACCTTGATGATCGCGAACCAGAACTCCGCCTCGCCAAAGACTTTGACGTTGGCCAGGTTAATGAGGTTGATCAGCACGAAGAACCCGGCTGCCGAGACCCAGGTCGGGATGTCCGGTGCCCAGTAGTGGATGTATTTGCCGACGGCGGTCAGCTCCGACATGCCCACCAGAATGTACAGGATCCAGCAGTTCCAGCCCGACAGGAAACCGGCGAAACCGCCCCAGTATTTGTGCGCGAAGTGGCTGAAGGAACCGGCCACCGGCTCTTCGACGATCATTTCGCCGAGCTGGCGCATGATCATGAAGGCAATGAAGCCGCAGATGGCGTAGCCGAGGATCATCGACGGGCCAGCGGATTTCAGTACACCGGCCGAACCGAGGAACAGGCCGGTACCAATCGCGCCACCAAGGGCGATCAGTTGAATATGACGATTCTTCAGGCCGCGTTTCAGCTCGCCTGAATGCGAGTTTTGTCCACTCATGAAAAGGGTCTCACGCAAGGTTTGATGATGTTCAATAGACGTTGCTGCTCGGTTGCGACTTTAAGCAGCGCCGATCAAACCCCAGCGCAGGCACCAGGAGTTCAGCGTATTTACAACGGTCATGCGTCACCTGTTTGTTTTTATCTGTGACGAAATCGAACCCGACACGCTCGTGACGCGGCGGAGTGAACAAGGCGGATAGCCTTGAGGTTTGCGCAGGTGCGCAGGAGGTCACAGGTAAAACGCGGCGCATTGTACACCGCTACCCCCCTGCTGCCAGACACCGCTGGATCAGCGCGTCGGTTGCCGGGATTGCCTGTGTCCGCCCCGAGGGTTTCGGGCGGCTGCAAAAAGAGAGTCAGACCTTTGCGGGTCGTCGGCGTGAGCGATAGGAAAACCGCCCCACGGGGAGAGGTGGAGATGAGTCACGGCGTACATTGCGCCTCCTTTTTGTTATGCACCTGCACGACAGGCATGGGGCGCATGACACCCTTCTGGAGCCGCTGAAACAAGCGGGCCAGAGAGCTGAAAAAGGTCTAAAGGCTCATAGAGCGGAAGAAATTTCTTACGGTTATCGCCGGAGGGTGGTTTCGCGAGGCCAATCGGCAGAAATCGTCAGGTTTTCTTTACGAGGCGTAACACCTATTTTCCACCCTGACTTTGGCAGTGCTCCCACTGACGCCTTCGCGGGCAAGCCTCGCTCCTACAGGTATCGCGGCTCGCGGAAACGGCACCGAACCTGTAGGAGCGAGGCTTGCCCGCGAAGAGGCCCTCAAGAACAATGCAGATCCGAAACCAGGGCAAAAAAAAACGCCAACCCGAAGGTTGGCGTTTTTCATCTGCCGCTCAGCCCTTACTCAGGCTTGCGACGACCGAAGCCCGGACGCTGGCCCGAACCGGCTGGCGCGCCGCGGCGCTTGCCCGATGGTTTGTCACCCTCGACCAGCTTGATCCCCGGACGTTTTGGCGCTGGCTTGGCCGGGCGCTTGGTGTCCGATGGACGATCCGCCACTGGCGTACCGCGACCAGACTCTCCACGACCCGCAGGGGCACCGCGGCCTTCGCCACGCTCAGTGCGACCGTTGGCCGGACGCGGCGTGCGTGGACCACGCTCGCCGTCGGCGCGTGGCGCTGCTGGCTTGCGGGCTGGACGCTCGCCTTCGATATGCGGTTCACGGGTATCGCGCGGTGTAGCAGCGGACTGGTTACCGATGGCAGGACGCAGCGAACGCACGCGCTCGGTCTTGCCCATCGGACGCGACGATTTACGCTGCATACGGTCGAGCTTGTCTTTGCTCTTGGCATTCATCTGCGGCATGGCCACAGGCGTCAGACCCACTTCCGCACTCAGAATGTCGACTTCGTACTGGCTCATTTCGCGCCAGCGACCCATCGGCAGGTCGGAGTTGAGGAACACCGGACCGAAACGCACGCGCTTCAGACGGCTGACCACCAGGCCCTGGGATTCCCACAGACGACGAACTTCGCGGTTGCGACCTTCCATCACCACGCAGTGGTACCAGTGGTTGAAACCTTCGCCACCGGGCGCTTGCTTGATGTCGGTGAACTTGGCCGGGCCGTCTTCAAGGACGACGCCTGCCTTCAGACGCTCGATCATCTCGTCATCGACTTCGCCACGCACACGTACCGCGTATTCACGGTCCATTTCGTAGGAAGGGTGCATCAGGCGGTTGGCCAGTTCACCGTCGGTGGTGAACATCAGCAGGCCGGTGGTGTTGATGTCCAGACGGCCGATGTTGATCCAGCGACCTTCTTTGGGCCGTGGCATCTTGTCGAAAACGGTTGGGCGGCCTTCCGGGTCAAGGCGGGTGCAGATTTCACCGTCGGGCTTGTTGTACATGATCACGCGGCGTACCGACTCGGCGGCTTCTTCGCGCTTGATCACCTTGCCATCGATGGTGATGGCGTCGTGCATGTCGACGCGCTGCCCGAGGGTGGCGTCTTTGCCGTTGACCTTGATGCGGCCGTGGCTGATCCAGGCTTCTACGTCACGGCGCGAGCCGACGCCGATACGGGCGAGGACTTTCTGCAGTTTCTCGCCTGCTGGGCCGATTTCCTGGTCGTCTTTCTGGTCGTTGATACTCATCTGGGCACCTCCCGGTGTGGTCTGTTCAGGCTTTGCCTGAAGAGTTGAAAGCTTGTACTCGGGCGAAGGGATCGCCGAAGGGTCGCGAATCATACGCGCATGTCGGCGTTTGCGCATCAGAGACTAGCTGATGAATGGCCAGTTACCCGGATTTCCGCCGACCGGTGGTACCGAGTTTGATCAGACGCTGATCGTTGGTTGAACTCATCAAACCTCCAGCCAACACAAACCCTGTAGGAGCCGGCTTGCCGGCGATGGCGTCCTGTCAGGCACTAAATGTGTCGACTGACCCACCGCTATCGCCGGCAAGCCGGCTCCTACAGGGATTTCATCGCCTGTGAGGTCGGAGGTCAGTCTTCGAACTCGCGGCGTTCGGCTTCGATGGCTTCGGCGAGGGCCCGGGCTTCGGCTTCTTCGTCGGACAACTCGGGTTCAGGCTCGGGTTTCGGCTGTTCGAGCGCGGCGACGGCGGCCAGGAGCTTTTCGCGCGCCTCAGCCACACCGAGCACATCATCTTCCCGTTCTTCTTCGACGGTGGCTTCTGGTTCGACTTGAAGTTCAGCCTCAATGACCGCTTCCGGCTGCGCCAAAACCTCTTCGGTCACGCTCATCTCGCCATCACGCAAAATGTCATCGAAGTCGGTCTTGAGCCCCTCCTCCATGGTGTCCAGCTCCAGCAACAACGTATGGAAGCTGGTTTCTTCCTTCGGCTCTTCCGGCTCGGCGCTGGCGTCCGCCAGTTCCTGCAAACCGGCTGGCACGGGCGCATCGTCGAAGTCGAGCACTGGGTCAGGCTCCAGCTCGCGCAGTTCTGCGAGCGGCGGCAGATCGTCAAGATTCTTCAGGTTGAAATGATCGAGAAACGCCTTCGTCGTCGCAAACATCGCCGGTTTACCGGGCACGTCGCGATAACCGACGATGCGAATCCACTCCCGTTCCAGCAACGTCTTGACGATGTGACTGTTGACCGCCACGCCCCGCACGTCTTCGATCTCGCCCCGGGTGATCGGCTGGCGATAGGCAATCAGGGCCATGGTTTCGAGCATGGCACGGGAATACCGCTGCGGGCGCTCTTCCCACAAACGCCCGACCCATGGCGAGAATTTTTCGCGGATCTGCAGGCGATAGCCGGAGGCGACTTCCTTCAGCTCGAACGCACGGCCCTCGCAGGACTTGGCCAGGATCGCCAAGGCTTTCTTGAAGACCGGCGGTTCCGGCCGCTCGCCCTCCTCAAAGAGTTCGAACAGGCGTTCAAGCGATTGCGGTTTTCCCGAGGCCAACAGAAAGGCTTCAAGCAGTGGCGCCAGCTCGCGGGGTTCAGTCAGGTTCATGATTCAACTCGTTATTCGGCTCGGGCTCGCACGTGGATCGCCGCGAACGGCTCATTCTGCACCAGCTCGACCAAGGATTCCTTGACCAGTTCGAGGATCGCCATAAAGGTCACCACCACCCCCAGGCGTCCTTCTTCAGCGGTGAACAGCTCGACAAAGGGCACGAAACCGCCCCCCTTGAGCCGCTCCAGCACGTCGCTCATGCGTTCGCGCGTGGACAGCGCCTCGCGGCTGACCTGGTGGCTTTCGAACATGTCGCCACGGCGCAGCACCTCGGCCATGGACATCAACAACTCGGACAGACTCACATCCGGCAACAACTTGCGCGCCCGTGCTTCCGGGGCATCCAGCTTGGGCACCACCACATCACGACCGACGCGGCTCAGGCCGTCGATGCCTTCGGCGGCTGCCTTGAAGCGCTCGTATTCCTGCAAGCGACGGATCAGTTCGGCGCGCGGATCGTCTTCTTCGTCTTCGATGGTTTCGGCGCGAGGCAACAGCATCCGCGATTTGATTTCGGCCAGCATCGCGGCCATCACCAGGTACTCGGCGGCCAGTTCCAGGCGCACCGACTGCATCAATTCGACATAGCCCATGTACTGGCGGGTGATTTCCGCCACCGGGATGTCGAGGATGTTGATGTTCTGTTTGCGGATCAGGTACAGCAGCAGGTCGAGGGGGCCTTCGAAGGCTTCGAGAAAAACCTCGAGCGCATCCGGCGGAATGTACAGGTCCAGCGGCATTTCCAGCACCGCCTGGCCATAGACCATGGCGAAAGGCAGTTCTTGCTGGGCGCCGGCCTGACTGTCGATAACGGGCTCTACTGCAGACATTTACGCCTCGGCCATGAACGGCGTCGGGTCGCCGCAACCGACGCGGATCACTTCCGGCTCGCCATCGGCGAGGTTGATCACTGTGGACGCCTTGATCCCACCGAAACCTCCGTCGATGATCAGGTCCACTTGATGCTCGAGCAATTGGCGCATTTCGTAAGGATCGCTCAGCGGGTCGGTGTCGCCCGGCATGATCAGCGTCACGCTCATCAGCGGTTCGCCGAGTTCTTCCAGCAGCGCCAGGGCAATCGGATGGCTTGGCACACGCAGGCCGATGGTGCGCTTTTTCGGGTGCAACAACAGCCGCGGGACTTCACGGGTGGCGTTGAGAATGAAGGTGTAAGGCCCCGGCAGGTGCGCCTTGAGCACGCGGAAGGTGCCGGTGTCGATCTTGGCGAACAGCCCGAGTTGCGACAGGTCGCAGCAAATCAGCGCGAAGTTGTGCTTCTCGTCCAGTTGACGCAACCGGCGCACGCGCTCCACGGCATTCTTGTCGCCGATCTGGCAACCAATGGCGTAGGAAGAGTCTGTGGGATAAATCACCACCCCGCCGTTGCGGATGATCTCGACAGCCTGTTTGATCAGGCGCGCTTGCGGGTTTTCCGGATGTATCTGGAAAAATTGACTCACATTCTCTACCTGTTCAGACGGCGGCAATAATTGGGTCATGTTTGAATCGACACCACAGTGGTGGCAGATCCTCCGGGAGCGGGCGGTATTCACCGATCTCGGACCAGCCTCCAGGGCCATGAAAATCACTGCCAGCGCTGACCAGCAGACCGAACTCGCGGGCGAGAATCGCCAGGCTGCCCACTTGCTCGGCGGGCTGATGGCCATTGACCACTTCGATAGCGTGGCCCCCAGCTTGAATATAGTCAGAAATCAGGCGGCGACGCTTGCTGCGAGTGAAATCGTAGTGCCAGGGATGCGCCAGGCTCACCCAGGCTTTTGCGGCGCGCAGGGTTTCGACGGTCTCTTCCAGGGTCGGCCAGTGTTGCTTGACGTCCCCCAGCTTGCCGGCGCCCAGCCATTTGCGGAACGCTTCGGCGCGATCCTTGACGAAACCTTCGCGCACCATCCAGTCAGCGAAGTGCGGGCGGGCCGGCGCGTTGCCGCTGTCGCCCAGTTCCTGTTGAATCGCCCGGGCGCCCTCCAGCGCACCCGGCATGCCCTTCAACGCCAGTTTGCGGCTTATTTCTTCGGAACGTAGCCAACGGCCATCGTGCAACTTGGCGATGGCATCGACCAACGGCGCGGCATTGACATCAAATCCGTAGCCCAGCACATGAATGGTTGCGCCGCCCCAGGTGCAGGACAACTCGACGCCGTTGACCAGTTGCATCCCCAGCGCCGTTGCGGCGCTACGGGCCTCATCGAGGCCTTCAAGGGTGTCGTGATCGGTCAAGGCCAGGACTCGCACGCCTTTCTCGAACGCACGCGCAACCAGAACCGCAGGCGCCAGGGCGCCATCGGAGGCCGTGCTATGGCAGTGCAAATCAACATTCACAGGGATGTGTAACCTCAAATCAGCCGGCGCTATCGCGCGCCCATATGTTTGTTATTATGCCGCCACATCCTGCTTCTGGCTGCCACTGTGAAACAATTCATCGATTTCATCCCGCTCCTGCTGTTTTTCATCGTATTCAAAATCGATCCACGGGTCGTCGACATCGCCGGTCATCCAGTGACTGTAGGCGGTATTTACAGCGCCACGGCAATGCTGATCATCAGCTCCCTGGTGGTGTACGGCACGCTCTTCATCAAGCAGCGCAAGCTGGAAAAAAGCCAATGGCTGACGCTCATCGCGTGCCTGGTCTTCGGTAGCCTGACACTGGCGTTCCACAGCGAGACCTTCCTGAAATGGAAAGCCCCGGTGGTCAACTGGCTGTTTGCCCTGGCGTTCATCGGCAGCCACTTCATCGGTGACCAGCTGCTGATCAAGCGCATCATGGGCCACGCACTGACCCTGCCGGACCAGGTCTGGACTCGCCTGAACATCGCCTGGATCGCATTTTTCCTGTTCTGCGGTGCCGCCAACCTGTTTGTCGCGTTCACGTTTCAGGAATACTGGGTCGACTTCAAAGTCTTCGGCAGCCTGGGCATGACGCTGTTGTTCCTGGTCGCCCAGGGTATTTACCTGTCCCGCCACCTGCACGACGCCGATACCACTACGCCAAAAACCGAGGACTGACATGCTTTACGCAATCATTGCCACAGACGTCGCCAATTCCCTGGAAGCCCGCCTGGCCGCACGGCCTGCACACCTTGAGCGCCTGCAAGTGCTCAAAGGTGAAGGTCGTATCGTATTGGCCGGCCCACACCCGGCAGTCGACAGCAATGACCCGGGCGCTGCGGGTTTCACCGGCAGCCTGATCGTCGCCGAATTCGATTCCCTGAGCGCCGCCCAGGCCTGGGCCGACGCCGACCCGTACATCGCTGCAGGCGTCTACGCCAACGTTTTGGTCAAGCCGTTCAAGCAAGTCCTGCCGTAAATCTCTCCCTCGCGATGAACCTTGTCGGTTCATCGCGCTCTCAATCGCTCATTATTCTCGTTTGCCTGCCGACAACCTGCCCAATAATCGATTGGATTCAGGAGCTCCGATGCGCAAAGGTCCGTTGTGTCTGATGTTGGTCACGTTGTCGATCGTGGCGCCCGCCCACGGTGAAGAAAGTGCCGCCGGTGGTAGTTCGACGCCTCTGTCCTTGAGCGCCGGGAGCCAGATCAGCGAGTTGCAGCAACGCTTGAAGGTGAGCGAACAGCAACGAGAAGAACTGAGCAAACAACTGCAAAGTGCAGATGCCGAACGCGAAAGCCCTCAGCTGAGCCGGTTGCGCCAGGAGAATCAGCGCCTGAAGCTGCAACTCAAGGAAGCCCAGGCCAGCAGTCCGCTGCCGCGCTTTTTGACAGACCAGCAGCAATGGTTCGTGATCGGCGCTGGAGTTGCGCTATTGGCCCTGCTCTGCGGTATCTTCGCCAGTGGTGCAAGTCGAAAACGTCGACAATGGCTAAATTGAGTGAGTCATGAGCGAGCTGTTATTAATTGATGACGATCAGGAGCTGTGTGAGCTTCTGGTCAGTTGGCTGAGCCAGGAAGGCTTTCATGTCCGGGCTTGCCACGACGGCCAGAGTGCTCGTCGCGCGCTGGCCGAAACGTCCCCGGCGGCGGTGGTGCTGGATGTGATGCTGCCGGACGGCAGCGGCCTGGAACTGCTCAAGCAATTGCGCAGCGACCATCCGGAATTGCCGGTGCTGATGCTCTCGGCCCGCGGCGAACCTCTGGACCGCATCCTGGGCCTGGAACTCGGCGCCGACGATTACCTGGCCAAACCGTGCGACCCACGGGAACTGACCGCCCGCCTGCGCGCCGTCTTGCGCCGCAGTCATCCGGCGGCGGTGTCCAGCCAGCTTGAACTGGGCGATCTGTGTTTCAGCCCGGTGCGCGGCGTGGTCAGCATCGATGAACAGGAATTCACCCTCACCGTCTCCGAAAGCCGCTTGCTCGAAGCCTTGCTCAAGCAGCCGGGCGAGCCGCTGGACAAACAGGAACTGGCGCAGATCGCCCTCGGTCGCAAGCTCACCCTGTACGACCGCAGCCTGGACATGCACGTCAGTAACCTGCGCAAAAAGATCGGCCCCCACCCCGACGGCCGCCCGCGCATCGTCGCCCTGCGCAGCCGTGGCTATTACTACAGCCTCTGATCCCCAGCGATGACCGCGTCGTCTGCATCGCCGGCAAGCCGGCTCCTACAGGTTCGGTGAATACAACCTCCTGTAGGAGCTGGCTTGCCGGCGATGGCGGCTTACCTGACACACCGCGTTGTCTGAATCGCCGGCAAGCCGGCTCCTACAGGTTTGGTGTTGTGTCAGGTGGATGCCAAACCGTCTTTACCCAAGCTTTACGCTCCGCTGACCGCCGCTGACCTTGATCTGCGTAATCTGTACTCATCCGGAACGTACCGGGAACGAGACAAGGAGATTCACCATGCGCAAGACTCTTATCGCTCTGATGTTCGCTGCCGCCCTGCCAACCGTTGCCATGGCCATGCCTGAAGGCGCCGGCCCGATGGGTGGTTCGATGGACGGCTCGCGCCACGGCGGTCAGATGCACGGCATGCACGGCAAGGGCCCGTACAGCCAACTGGACCTGAGCCGCGAACAGCGCGAGCAGATCCGCAAGATCATGGGCGAGCAGATGCACGAGCGTAAGCAAGTGGTCGACAAATACCTGGAAAAACTCTCGCCAGCCGACCAGAAAGCCATGAAAGATGAAATGGCCGCCAACCACAAGAAAGCCGAGGCCGATGTGCGCGCCCTGCTGAAACCGGATCAACAGAAGCAATTCGACGAGATCCAGAAAAAACAGGCTGAGCGCCGCGCCGAATGGGCCGAGTTCAAGGCCTGGAAAGCGCAACAACCGCAAAAAGCGCAATAATGCGCTGACCCCGGACCCAACGGCTGAACACCGTTGGGTCTGATACCACCCTGTTCAATGTGGGAGCGAGCCTGCTCGCGATGGCGGTGTATCAGACCAAGTTACTTTGACTGACACACCGCCATCGCGAGCAGGCTCGCTCCCACATGGAATTCAGTCAGCTTGAGGATTTTCTGTGCGCTCATTGTTCTGGCGTATCCTGGCCAGCTTCTGGCTGGCCATCGCTCTGGTGGCAGGGTTGTCCATTCTGCTCGGGCACATGCTCAACCAGGACGCGTGGATTCTCAGTCGCCACCCGGGCCTCAACACCCTGCCCGAAGAATGGACGCAAACCTACGAAGCCCAGGGCGAAGAAGCCGCCCAGGACATTCTCGAACAGCGCAAACGCCAGTATCACATCGACGTTCAGGTGCTCAACGAAAGCGGTGACCCGCTCGTTCGCGGTACCTTTCCGCGCCGCGCCGCCGCCTTCGAAGCACGGCAGAACAACGATGACCGACGCCTGCCGTGGCGGCGTCTGACCGCCGAGTACACCAGTGAAAAAACCGGCGACACCTACCTGCTGATTTATCGTATTCCGCACCCGGAGCTGGACTCATGGCACCGCGAAAGCCTGCTCTGGCCACTGAGTGCGCTGGGCATCGCGCTCGTGGTGCTGACCCTGTTCAGCCTGTTCGTGACCCTGTCCATCACCCGCCCGCTAAGCCGCTTGCGCGGCGCGGTACATGATCTGGGGCAAACCACCTATCAACAGAACAGCCTGGTGAAACTGGCCAACCGTCGCGATGAGTTCGGCGTGCTCGCCAACGATTTCAACCGCATGGGCTCACGGCTGCAAAGCCTGATCGGCAGTCAGCGCCAATTGCTGCGCGATGTGTCCCACGAATTGCGCTCACCGCTTGCCCGGTTGCGCATAGCGCTGGCACTGGCCGAACGGGCCAACCCCGAAGAACGGGAAAAACTCTGGCCGCGCCTGACCCGCGAGTGCGACCGCCTCGAAGCGCTGATCAGCGAGATCCTGGTACTGGCGCGGGTCGATGCCGACAACGCCAGCGCAGAAGACGTTGATCTGAATGCGCTGCTCAACTCGCTGCAAAAGGATGCGCAACTGGGTTCGCCGGAGCAGAACGTTCGCCTCGACGCGGAACCGCAACTGAATCTCAAAGGCTGGCCGACGATGATCGAGCGCGCCGTGGACAACCTGCTGCGCAACGCCCAGCGCTTCAACCCGGTGGGGCAATCGATTGAAATGCAGGCAGTGCGTCAGGGTGAGCGGATTGTGGTGAGCGTGCGTGACCATGGGCCGGGGGTCGACGCCGAGCATTTGAGCCAGTTGGGTGAGCCGTTTTATCGGGCGCCGGGGCAAACAGCCGCCGGGCATGGATTGGGATTGGCCATTGCACGCCGGGCGGCGGAGCGGCATGGCGGGAGTCTGGTGTTGGCCAATCATCCACAGGGCGGATTCATCGCCAGTCTGGAATTACCGTTGGTACCCGGAGCCCTGGTCCAACCGTAATCCCCCTGTAGGAGCGAGCCTGCTCGCGATAGCGGTGTGTCAGTTAACAAATGTGTTTCTGACACACCGCTATCGCGAGCAGGCTCGCTCCCACATTTGATTGGTGGTGTCAGGCTTTGCCGGGCCACGCGCTGACGAATTCAGCCAGATCGACTTTCTCTGCAACACGCGGTTCTTTCAGCGGCGTGCCCAGGTACAGGAAAGCAATCACCTCTTCCCCTTCAGCCAACCCCAACCCTTTGGCCACATGCGCCGAATACGCCAGCTCACCGGTGCGCCAGACCGCGCCGATCCCTTGCGCATAGGCTGCCAGCAGAATCCCGTGCGCCGCACAGCCGGCCGCCAGCAACTGCTCGGACTTCGGATACTTGACGTGATCCTGCAACCGCGCGATCACCACGACCACCAACGGTGCGCGCAGCGGACCATTGCGGGCCTTGTCCAGCACCGCTTCGGACGCTTCGCTGTCCTGCAGTTTCGCGGCTTCGGCCAGCAACTCGCCCATTTGCTCGCGCGCTGCGCCTTCGACTGTCAGGAAGCGCCAAGGCTGCAAGTGGCCGTGATCCGGCGCACGCATCGCGGCGTTAAACAGCACTTCGCGCTGCTCGGCGGTAGGGGCCGGGTCGATCAGTCGTGGAACGGAAACACGGTTGAGCAAAGCGTCGAGAGCCTGCATCGGCCACCTCCTGAAAAAAATGTCCGGCTATTCTAGCTGCAAGTGCCACGGGGATGCCGGTTTACATGCCCTGCCCCACGGGTAGAATGGCGCCCTTCCTACTTTCAGCCCGAGCGGACTTCATGGCGTTGCCGACCTTACGTCTCATTGGTTTCATCATCGGCCTCTTCCTGATCACGCTGGCGATCGCCATGGTCGTGCCCATGGCCACCCTGTTGATTTTCGATCGCACCGGCGATCTGCCGTCGTTCCTCTGGGCCAGCATGATCACCTTTGTCGCCGGCCTGGCGCTGGTGATCCCCGGCCGCCCCGAGCACGTGCACTTGCGCCCGCGGGACATGTACCTGCTGACCGTCAGCAGCTGGCTGGTGGTGTGCATCTTTGCGGCGCTGCCATTCCTGTTGACCCAGCACATCAGCTACACCGACTCATTCTTCGAAAGCATGTCCGGGATTACGGCCACCGGTTCAACGGTGCTCAATCACCTCGATGACATGTCCCCCGGCATCCTGATGTGGCGCTCGTTGCTGCACTGGATCGGTGGCATCGGCTTTATCGGCATGGCCGTCGCGATTCTGCCGTTGCTGCGTATCGGTGGCATGCGGCTGTTTCAGACCGAGTCGTCGGACCGTTCCGAAAAAGTCATGCCCCGTTCGCACATGGTGGCGCGTTTGATCGTAGCAGCCTACGTCGGCATCACCATTTTCGGCAGCCTGGCGTTCTGGTGGGCCGGGATGAGCCCGTTCGATGCGATCAACCACGCGATGTCGGCCATTTCCACCGGCGGTTTCTCCACCTCTGACCAGTCACTGGCCAAGTGGACGCAACCGGCGGTGCACTGGGTGGCGATCGTCATCATGATTCTCGGCAGCTTGCCGTTCACCCTGTACGTGGCAACGTTGCGTGGCAATCGCAAAGCGCTGATCAAGGATGAACAGGTTCAAGGTTTGCTCGGCATGTTGCTGGTGACGTGGCTGGTGCTCACCACCTGGTACTGGTGGACCACTCAGTTGCATTGGCTGGACGCGCTACGGCATGTGGCGCTGAACGTGACGTCGGTGGTGACCACCACGGGTTTCGCACTCGGGGACTACAGCCTGTGGGGTAATTTCTCGCTAATGCTGTTCTTTTATCTGGGCTTTGTCGGCGGCTGCTCGGGATCGACTGCAGGCGGGATCAAGATTTTCCGTTTCCAGGTCGCCTACATTCTGCTCAAGGCCAACCTTAACCAGTTGATTCACCCGCGCGCGGTGATCAAGCAGAAGTACAACGGCCATCGCCTCGATGAAGAGATCGTGCGTTCGATCCTGACCTTTTCGTTCTTCTTCACCATTACCATCTGTGTGATCGCCCTGCTGTTGTCGCTGCTCGGCGTCGACTGGATGACCGCGCTGACCGGCGCCGCCAGTACCGTTTCCGGGGTCGGCCCGGGGCTGGGCGAAACCATTGGCCCGGCGGGCAACTTCGCCACCCTTCCGGATGCCGCCAAGTGGATTCTGTCGTTCGGCATGCTGCTCGGCCGACTGGAGATCATTACGGTGTTTGTTCTGTGTATTCCGGCGTTCTGGCGTCACTGACCTGGTTCGGCGCATCCATCAGCCGCACCCGGTACTCGCCGGGGGTGGCATCGAACCAGCGTCGGAAGGCGCGGAAGAAATTGCTCGGATCGGCGAACCCCAACAGGTAGGCAATTTCCAGCAGGGTCATGCTCGGTTGCGCCAAATACTGCTCGGCCAGTTCGCGCCGGGTGTCATCGAGCAGCGTCTGAAAACTCGTGCCCTCTTCCTGCAAGCGTCGCTGCAACGTCCGTTGCGACAAGTGCAGCGTCTGCGCCACGGTATCGCGCTTGGGCTCGCCCTGAGGCAGTAAACGGCACAACACCTGACGGGCCTTGTGGGTCACGCGGCTTTCGGAAAAGCGCGCCAGGTATTCCCCAGCAAAGCGGTCATGCAGCAGCGCCATGGCCTCGTTGGCGGTTGGCAGCGGTGCTTCCATGTCGGCGCGCTCGAAAATCAGCGCGTCATAAGGCGCGTTGAACACCAGCGGCGCATGGAAGGCTTGTTTATACGGTTCGAGATCGACGGGCTGTTCGCCCTGCACCAACACCTTGCGCGGTTGCAGGGTGCGCCCGGTCAGCCAGCCGCACAGCGCCAGCGCGCAGGCCAGCGAGGCTTCGGCACTTTGTCGGGTCGGCGGCAGATGGTCGCCGTGGACCGTCAGAATCAGGGCATACCCCTCATCCAGCAGACGGAAACTCAGGTCGGCACTTTCGGCGATGATCCGCTGATAACGCACCAGGCGCTGAAAGCCTTCGGCCAGGGTCTGACTGGACATCAAGGCGTACCCAGCCACGTGGAATGACGCCGGTCGCACGACCTTGCCCATGTTCAGGCCAATCGCCGGGTTACCGGACAGCTCGACCGCGCGCTGCCACAGACGTGTCATGGAATCTTGCGGGAAGCGCGCATCCGGATCGTCCAGTGACGCATAGTCGAGCCCCAGCTGCTTGAACAGAACCCGGCAATCCAGGCCGTCCATCTCCAGTGCTTTGACAATCCCCATCGCCCAGCTTGCAGAAGTCGTTCGTTCGCTCATGGCGTTTACTTACATGATGAGCCGCATGCTACGGCCAATTTCCGAAGGATACTAAAGTGGCGCCCATTGTCACTGGCTGATGCCAATGATCACTCTAGACTCAAATAAGCTACCCGCAGAACAACTTGCAGTCAGAACAATAACCACAGAGATCGCAGTCGTGGAAAACATCAGACGTTTCAACAGCTTCGCTGAGTTTTACCCGTATTACCTCAGCGAACACAGCAACAGTACCTGCCGACGATTGCACTTTATTGGCACGACGCTGGTTATTTGCATTCTGGCGCTGACCATCGGCAAAGGTGCCTGGTCGATGCTGCTGGCCGTTCCGCTGGCGGGATACAGCTTCGCCTGGGTCGGGCATTTCTTCTTTGAAAAGAATCGTCCTGCAACCTTTCAACATCCGTTTTACAGCCTGCTCGGCGATTTTGTGATGTTTCGCGACATGATTCTGGGCCGCGTACCGTTCTAGGCGCAGCCGCTATAGAAAAGCAAAGAGAGACTAGCCGATGAATGCCAATGCCCGCTTCACCCACATGCAGGACGGCACGCAGGAAGACTGGGCGATCATCGCCGCCGACTTCAGTGCCTACGCGAGGCAATTACCACAACGGATCATGGCGCACCTGAAACTGCTGGAGGGTGATTTTGGCGGGTTCCCGGTGGATCGTCTGACCCACTCCCTGCAAACCGCCAGCCGCGCCTGGCGCGATGGCCGCGACGAAGAGTACGTGGTGTGCGCCCTGCTTCACGACATCGGTGACACGTTGGGCTCCTACAACCACCCGGACATCGCGGCGGCGATCCTCAAGCCATTTGTCAGCGCCGAGAATGTGTGGATGGTGGAGAAACACGGGATTTTCCAGGGGTACTACTTTTTCCATCACTTGGGGATGGACCGGCATTTACGCGAGCAATTCAGCGGGCATCCGCAGTATCAGGCGACCATCGAGTTTTGCGCGAAGTATGATGCGGCGGCGTTTGATCCCGAGTATGAAACGTTACCGCTGAGCTTCTTCGAGCCGATGATGGAGCGGTTGTTTGCTCATCCGAAGAACTCGATTTACAGGGCGGCGATGCAAGAACACGCGCCGGCCTGACAGATTTGCGGTGTCAGGACTGGCCTCATCGCGGGCAAGCCTCGCTCCTACAGGCTTGCGCTGGCCCTGTAGGAGCGAGGCTTGCCCGCGAAGGCGTCTGACCTGACTACGCCGGTTCGGCGACTTTGATGGCCTTCAACTCCGCCTCCCGCGCCTGGGCATCCGCCAACCGGTACAACTCGATCGATCCATCCCAATGCTCGATCAGCGCCGTACACGACTCCACCCAATCCCCGCAATTGAGGTAATCCACCTCGCCGACCTTGCGAATCTCGGCATGGTGAATGTGCCCGCACACCACGCCGTGCAATTCGCGTTTGACGCATTCGTGGGCGATGGCTTCTTCGAAGTCGCTGATGAAGCTGACCGCGGTTTTCACTTTGTGCTTGAGGTACGCCGACAGCGACCAGTAACCGTAGCCATACCGGGCACGCCAATGGTTGAGCCAGCGGTTGAGGGTCAGGGTGAATTCGTAAGCCGAGTCGCCGAGGAACGCCAGCCAGCGGTGATAGCGGGTAATCACGTCAAACTGGTCGCCGTGAATCACCAGCAAATGACGGCCGTCGGCGGTCACGTGCACGGCCTCATCCACCAACTGGATGTTGCCCAGAATCAGCTTCGAGTAACGGCGCAGGAATTCGTCGTGGTTGCCAGTGACATAAATCACCTCGGTGCCGCGCTTGCTCATGGTCAACAGACGACGGATCACGTTGGTGTGCGCCTGGGGCCAGTACATGCCGCCGCGCAGCTTCCAGCCATCGATGATGTCGCCGACCAGGTAGATCTTGTCCGCGTGGTAGCCCTTGAGAAACTGCGACAAGTGCTCGGCCTGGCAATCCCGGGTGCCCAGATGCACATCGGAAATCCACAAGGTCCGCACACGTTGCTTACGACTGGGTTTGGCGAGCTCGGCGCTGGTCATGGGCAACCCTCTGCGATTGTTTGCGCAAGCTTGCGCCGGTCGGGTTAATTGCCCATGACAGGGACAAGTCAGTCCTGTGACAACGCACATGAGTGCCCGCGGTGTAGACTGACGGCCTTAATCGGGAGACCTGCGATGAGACCGATCCTCACGCTGCGCCAATACACTCACGACCTGATCGTCCACAGCCACGACCACGCGCAACTGGTGTTCGGGTTGTCGGGTGCGCTGGATTTCGAGGTCGACGGGCATGGCAGCCAGGTGGTTCAGCAGAGTTTCGTGGTCGTCCCGTCCGGCTTCCATCATGCGTGCGGCAGCGCCAATGGCAGCCGCTGCCTGGTGCTGGATGTGCCGAGCGATCAATGGGTGGTTCAGTCCCTTGGCGAGCACGCCGATGCCAGCCGCCGCTTGCTCGACAACGCCGGGCGCCTGCCGCTGGATACCGGGCAAAGCCAATTGGTCAGTTGGTTGGCGGGCAGTCAGGTCAGCGACCCGCTGATCGCGCAACAAGGCGCGGTGCTGTTGCTGGCCAGCCTCAACAACGCCAAAAGCGAAGGGGTGGGCGGTCGGCGTCTGCCGTACGCCGCATTGAATGCGCACATCGATCAATACGCGGCCTATCCGTTGCAAGTGGCCGATCTGGCGCGCATTGCCGGGCTGTCCAGTGCTCGGCTGCATGCGCGATTTGTCGCTGAATGCGGACAGACGCCGATGGACTACATCCGCAGCCGTCGCTTGCACATGGCCGTGAGTATGTTGCGCGATTCAGCATTGCCCGTTGGCGAGATTGCGAGTCGGGTCGGCTACAGCTCTCAAAGTGCATTTTCAGCGGCGGTGCTGCGGGAGTTTGGTGTCTCACCCGGCAAATTGCGGCGCGAGGCTGGCGACAAATGATGCGAGCCTGACGACAGACAGGCATACCGACAGCCCTCTAGACTGCACCTCTGTTGGTTATGTTTATCAAGGATCGCAATGACTCCCCGTACCGCCCTGGGCGCACTGCATATCGGCGCATTGATGTTTGGCCTGACCGGTGTGTTCGGCAAACTCGCCGCCGCCTCCCCCGCCGTTATTGTCTTCGGTCGCGCGGCCTTTGCCGTACTCGCCCTGGCCCTTTTCGCACGGTTCGCCAGCCACACCCGCTGGCAAAAACTCGACGCCGTGGACTGGCGCCGATTGCTGCTCAGCGGTTTGTTGCTGGCCGGACACTGGGTGAGTTTCTTCATTGCGGTAAAGGTGGCGGGCGTGGCGATCGCGACCCTCGGTTTCGCCAGTTTCCCGGCGTTCACCGTGATCCTGGAAGGGTTGATCTTCCGCGAGCGGATTCGCGCCAACGAGATCCTGCTGGTGGTACTGGTGAGTGTCGGGCTGGTGTTGGTCACGCCAGACTTCGATCTGGCCAGCGGCGCCACCACAGGCCTGTTGTGGGCGGTAGGTTCTGGCTTGCTGTTCGCGTTGCTGTCGCTGACCAACCGCGCCAGTTCCGGGAGAATTCCGCCGGTACAGGCTGCGCTGTGTCAGAACGTAGTGGTCGCGTTGTGTTTGCTGCCGGTGGCGGCACCGCAACTGAGCGAAGTACGCACCATTGACTGGCTGTGGATCGGCCTGCTGGGAATTTTCTGTACCGGCGTCGCTCACAGTCTGTTCGTCGCCAGCCTCGCGGTGATCAAGGCACGAACCGCCGCCGTGGTGTTTGCGCTGGAGCCGGTGTACGGCATCACCATGGCGTGGTTGCTGTTCGATGAAAATCCGACGCTGCGCATGCTGATCGGCGGCGCATTGATCATCGTCGCGATTGTCGTGTCCAGCAGGCTCTCCGGCGGTTCAAGCAAGAAAGTGGTCGCTGCCGAAGCCGCGTCTCACTGAATGCGGTCGTTGTGTCCCAGGTCGCGGTCCGGATCAATCTGATCGCGGACCCGCTGCTTGAGTACCTTGGCCTCCGGAAAACCGCCGTCAGCCTTGCGCTCCCAGATCTGCACATCGTTACAGAAAATGTGAAACACGCCACCGGTGCCAGGCACCAGCGACACCTTGCCCAAATCGTCGCCAAAGGTACTGAGCAGTTCTTGCGCCAACCACGCCGCACGCAACAGCCATTGGCATTGCGTGCAGTAAGTGATGACGATTTCCGGTTTATGCGCGGTCATGACGGGTGAAACTCCTGAGCCAAGGGGCACCGCCATGATAGAGCGTCAGCGGATACCGGCCAACAACGTCCGCGCAGTCTGTTTGAGTGGCTCATCACCGTCCTTGAGCAACTCGTTCAGCAGTTCGATGGCGCTGTCCAGATCGCCGTCATCGATGCAGGTCTGAGCCTGTTCCAGTTTGCCTGCGTTGGTCGGTTCCACCGGTTCCGGTCTCAGCGGTTCAAGCTCAAGCGATTGACCTGCATCGGCGAATTCGTTGAGAAAATCGTCGTCCAGAGACTGTGAGTCCGGCTCGGCGATCCATTCCAGCTCGGGCTCGCCCAGGGTCGGTTCTTCGGGTTTGGGCGATTCGTCCGAGGGTTTAGGGTTTTCGAATGGACTGACCAGGTCCCAACTCGAATCCATCGACAGGTCCTCCAGGTTCAACTGGAACTCATCGCCCGGCGCTGCTTCGGATTTTACCGGTGTCGTGATAACGGTGGTCGCAGCCTCGGGCACCGCGCTGGTCAGCTTCGGGTAGCGGGCACGGATTTCCTGAAGTTGCCGGGAATCGAACCCGGCGCCTCGCAAGCTGCTCTCCTGCGCATCATAGGCTGGCACATCCCCTTGTTTACCGAGGACTTCCAGCAGTTGCACCGCCAGATCCGTGCGCTGTGGTTCCTTGACCAGGGCTTCTCGCAACAATGCCGCCGCTTCGGAAAAACGCCCATACGTCAGGTAGATGCCCACACCCTCCAGTACATCGCCAGACGGCGTCTCCTCGTGATGGACAGGGGCGGCCTTCACAACCGGCGCTACGGGTCGATCAAGCACCGGTTCATGCCGCGACGGTAAAACCGGGAGATCTTCGGGCAATGCCTGAATCTGCTGTCGTTGCCGACGAACAATCAGCCCCACCACCAGCCCCAGCAGCACCAGCAACCCGATAATCAACGGCCAGTTGAACGCCTCGGGCTCTTGTGCCACGACCGGGGCGGGCTCCACGGCTTGCGGCGTGACCGGCGGTGCTTGCTGGACCTCCGCCAGGCGGGTTTGCAATTCGATGATCTGTTTTTTCTGGCCGGCGATCTGTTCGTCTTGAGCCTGCAGTTTCGCATTCAACTCATCGACGGTTTTTTGCAGTTGCTGATTTTGCAGCACGCTGGCAGCCAGCTGTTCTGCGACGGGATCAATCACCGGTACAGCGGCCGGTGGCTCAACCTTCGCCTGGGCGGTTTTCTTCGCCACGGGTGGAGGCGCAACGGCAGGTGTAACGCTCGGGAATGGAGAGTTCGGTGAACTGGCGGCGGGTTCGTCAGTGACCGGAGTAATGCCCGGCGTTCCCGGAGGATCGATCAGCACGGTGTACTCGCGCAGTACACGGCCGTTCGGCTGATTCAGTTGCACGAGAAAATTCAGGAAGGGTTCGTTGACCGCTTTGTTGGAGCTCACCCGGATCAGGCTGCGATTGCCCCGCAGGATCGGTGTGAACTTCAGGTCATTGAGAAAGAAAAGCCGTTCGACACCAGCACGGCTGAACTCGTCTGCCGTCGCCAGGCTGACCGACAACTCGCCCTCCTCCAGACCGGCGGCATCCACCAGGGCGATGTCGGCACGCAACGGTTGATTGAGTGCCGAATGCAGGGTGATTTCACCCAGGCCCAGTGCAGGCGCCAATGCCGAGTAGCTGACAAACCCACCGGCCAGCAGCAGCCTGGCGCAACACCGCAATACAACGTGCCAACTCTCGAGCATGAGCATCCCTTAGATAACCAGAACCAACCAGTGCGTGTTCGCACATCCGTTACGAACACGATATTGCCTGGTAGTTCTTTATAGTCTGCTCAACGGGGTATCTCAAAAAGCCGGCGCTTGCTTATGCCTCAAGATTTTTCCAGGTTGGCCAGTATGTGCCCGTGGACTCGCATGCAGACCTTCAAATCCGCCTCATCGACGCCGTCGAACAGCTCGTGGCGCAGTTGAGTGGCAATGGTTTCAATTTGTTCGATCAGGGGAAGGGCCGGCGCACAGAGGACGATTTTTTTCGCCCGGCGATCTTCCAGTACTGCCTGGCGCTGAACCAGGCCCTGGCTTTCCAGGCTGTCGAGCAGTCGTGCCAGGGTGGGCCCTTCGACGCCGACGCTTTGCGCCAATTCACGTTGGGTCGGGGCGTCGTCAAAACGCGCGAGGTGCAGCAGCACCAGCCAGCGCGCCTGAGACAAACCCAGGCCGGCCAGACGGCGGTCCAGTTCGGCACGCCAGCCGCGCGACATCTGGGCCAGTTGCATGCCAAAGCGGTGTTGATCGGTTAACGGCATAAAACACTCATGGTTAGACTGAAATAGAGAAAAACTAATTATTAGTCAGCTAAGCATGACCCTTGGCTTGAGGCAAGGTTTGCTCTGTACTGAATCGTTACATCAATACAACCGTTTCAGGATTTGAGCGTCAGATCTCGAATTCCGATTGCAGTGCGGCACGTACGCAGTACAAAACACCTTCCGGCACACGACCGGCGAACAGCGCAGCAATCTCCGCCACCGGCGGCAACTCACCCTCGCCGTCGAGGAACGCGTCCTGCACTTCCCCCATCAAGTCTTCGGGCAGATCAAGCGCCTGTTCCAGCGACAACTGCTGCTTGCCAATGGCCTCGGCGAGCATGGTGTAGACATTCTTTTCCGAACATTGCAGCTGACCGGCGATTTGCAGCGGCGTCATGCCGGCCCGCGCGAGCGTTATCAATTCGTGGCGCACGTCGGCCACCACTTTTGGTGCCTCGACCTGACCGCCGAGGACTTCGAGGAAGGCCTCGCCGTAACGCTCCAGTTTGCGCGCACCGACACCGCTGACCGTGGCCATTTCCGATAGAGAGGTCGGCTGGCTGCGGAGCATTTCCAGCAAGGTCGAGTCGGGGAAGATGACGTACGGCGGCACCCCATGTTCCTCGGCGAGCTTGCGGCGCAAGACGCGCAAGGCTTCCCACTGTTCGCGTTCTTCGCCGCGAACCAGTTGGCTTGCCTGGCTCTTGCTGCTTTTCGCCGTGGTTTGCGGCTTGAGGTCGCGACGCAGTTCCAGGGTCACTTCACCCTTGAGCAGCGGTCGGCAGGTGTCACTCAGGCGCAGGCCGCCATAGCCTTCGAGATCGATGTCGGCCAGACCGCGCGCCACCAATTGGCGAAACAGCGAGCGCCACTCACTCTCGCCCATCGACTTGCCGACACCGTATACCGACAGGTGCTGATGGCCAAAGCTGCGGACCTTTTCGTTGTCCTTGCCCAGCAACACATCCACCAGATGCCCGACGCCATAACGCTGGCCGGTGCGATAAATCGCCGAGAGCGCCTGACGGGCCGGTTCGGTAGCGTCCCAGGTCTGCACGCCGTCAACGCAGTTGTCGCAGTGACCGCACGGCTCGGGCATGTCTTCGTCGAAGTAGGCCAGCAAGGTTTGACGACGGCAGCGGGTTTCTTCGCAGAGCGAGAGCATGGCGTCGAGCTTGTGATGCTCCAGACGCTTGTGGCGCTCGTCACCTTCGGAGTTCTGCAACATCTGCTTGAGCATCACCACGTCTTGCAGGCCGTAAGCCATCCAGGCATCCGCCGGCAGACCATCACGGCCGCCGCGACCGGTTTCCTGGTAGTAAGCCTCGAGGGATTTCGGCAAATCGAGGTGAGCAACAAAACGTACGTTGGGTTTGTCGATGCCCATGCCGAACGCCACGGTGGCAACCATGATCAGGCCTTCCTCGTTGAGGAAGCGCTTCTGGTGCAGCGCTCGTGTTTCGTTGGGCAGGCCGGCGTGGTACGGCAGCGCCGGGAAACCCTGCTCGCTGAGGAACACCGCCACTTCATCGACTTTCTTGCGCGACAGGCAGTAGACAATGCCGGCATCGCTGCGCCGCTCCGCGAGGAACGCCAACAACTGTTTGCGCGGCTGCTCCTTGGGCACGATGCGGTAAAAAATGTTCGGGCGGTCGAAACTGGAGAGGAAGCGCTCGGCATCCTGCAGGTGCAAACGATCGACGATTTCTTCGCGAGTCCGCTTGTCCGCCGTCGCGGTCAGGGCGATGCGTGGAACATTGGGAAACAGTTCCGCCAACTGGCCCAGTTGCAGATACTCGCGGCGGAAGTCGTGGCCCCATTGGGACACGCAGTGGGCTTCGTCGATGGCGAACAGGGCAATTTCAAGGCTTTGCAGGAAGGCCAGCATGCGTGGCTGGACCAGACGTTCCGGCGCGAGGTAGAGCATCTTCACTTCACCGCGCTTGATTCGCGCGGCGAGATCGCGCTGCTGCTCGGCGCTCAGCGTGGAGTTCAACGCAGCGGCAGCGACGCCCAATTCTTCGAGGGTCGCGACCTGGTCGTCCATCAGCGCGATCAGCGGCGACACCACCACCGCCAGCCCTTCGCGCAGCAGCGCCGGCACCTGGAAGCACAGGGATTTACCGCCACCGGTAGGCATCAGCACCAGGGCGTCGCCGCCACTGGCCACGCGCTCAATGATTGCACCCTGACGGCCACGGAAACTGTCGTAGCCGAAGATGTCCTTGAGGACGCGTTGAGCCTGTTCGAGCATAAAAACTCCAAAAATCACCGAAACATCCCTGCAAGGCTGGTTCAGAACCACGCGGGCTGCACTGACAAATCGTAAGTGCGCATTGCATGACGCTTCACATTTCAGCCGTGACGCCAGCAGGGCATCACAAAGCGCGGGAGTATACCCGAGGGTTTCCTTGCAAAGGGCGCCGCTTAGAAGAGGATGCTGTGTACATATCCGTTTCTGCGGTAACGGCTGCTATTGGTTTCGCCCTTACGGCGAGTTACTTGGAAAAGCGCCAAGTAACCAAGCGCTCTTGCCCCTTTCGTTCGGCCCTTCGCCAAGGCTCAGGGTCCCCTCGCTCCGGTCCTGCTCCGTGGGCCCGCCGCCATCGGCCATCCATGGCCGGGGGCGGCTA
>NZ_JACNDU010000070.1:0-507 GCF_017351735.1 Pseudomonas sp. FW300-N2A2
TCAGTTGTCTGCGTTGTCCTTTTTTGATGCGTTCACTCATTCCCGACATGTGCACCGCTCCCCTGTAGGAGCCGGCTTGCTGGCGATTGCGTCCGTCCAGCCAATACATACGTTGACTGATCCACCGCCATCGCCAGCAAGCCGGCTCCTACAGTTGATCGTATTTATCCAAACACCTACGCATTTCCCTTGTAGGAGCCAGCTTGCTGGCGATAGACGTCAACGATAACGCGGGGTGTCTGAATGAACGCGTCGCCTAGACGATTTTCGCCGGCAAGCCGGCTCCTACAGTTGATCGTATTTATCCAAACACATACGCATTTCCCTTGTAGGAGCCAGCTTGCTGGCGATAGACGTCAACGATAACGCGGGGTGTCTGAATGAACGCGTCGCCTAGACGCTTTTCGCCGGCAAGCCGGCTCCTACAGGGATCGGCCTGCGCTTTTGATCTTCACCACTCATCAGGCCGAGCGTTAGCTCGCCTTCAGCTTTTGATCTTGAGGTACA
>NZ_JACNDU010000071.1:0-478 GCF_017351735.1 Pseudomonas sp. FW300-N2A2
CAAGGGTGAAACCGTGAGCTACAACGAACTGCTGAAGTCGTGGGCAGATGCGCGTAAGTAAACGGCGGGACTGATAAAGGCGAACGGCACCGGAAGGTGCCGTTTTTGTTTGTGCCTTTTTCAGTATCAGCCAACCTGATCACCCAGTTGCACACGTTCCCCTGTAGGAGCCGGCTTGCTGGCGATAGCATCTGTCCAGCCAATACATACGTTGACTGATCCACCGCTATCGTCGGAACGCCGCCCGCAGCAAGCCGGCTCCTACAGGGGATTGGGTTCACACGATTCAAAATTGTAGGAGCCAGCTTGCTGGCGATGGACGTCAACGATAACGCGGGGTGTCTGAATGAACGCGGTGTCTGGGCGTTTTTCGCCGGCAAGCCGGCTCCTACAGGGAATCCCATACGCTTTTGCTTTCCACCACTCATCAGGCCGAGCGTTAGCTCGCCTTCCGCTTTTGATCTTGAGGTACACGCCC
>NZ_JACNDU010000072.1:0-463 GCF_017351735.1 Pseudomonas sp. FW300-N2A2
CGCCGCCATCGGCCATCCATGGCCGGGGGCGGCTAACCCGGCATCCATGCCGGGTTGCCCACTACGCAGAACCTGCGCTCGGCCTCTCGAGGGGGCGCTCAGATCAAAAGCTGAAGGCGAGCTAACGCTCGGCCTGATGAGTGGTGGAAATCAAAAGCGTATGGGATTCCCTGTAGGAGCCGGCTTGCCGGCGAAAAGCGTCTGGACACCGCGTTCATTCAGACACCCCGCGTTATCGTTGACGCCCATCGCTGGCAAGCCAGCTCCTACAATTTTGAATCGTGTGAACCCAATCCCCGTGTAGGGGCCGGCTTGCTGCGGGCGGCGTTCCGACGATTGCGGTGGGTCAGACACTAGTTTGTTGACTGAACGGACGCCATCGCCAGCAAGCCGGCTCCTACAGGGGAATGCGTCTGGTCATAGAGACAGGTCGGCTCACAGGCCGCCTCGCTTTGGCTTTTGC
>NZ_JACNDU010000073.1:0-428 GCF_017351735.1 Pseudomonas sp. FW300-N2A2
GAAATCAAAAGCGTATGGGGTTCCCTGTAGGAGCCGGCTTGCCGGCGAAAAACGCCCAGACACCGCGTTGATTCAGACAGCCCGCGTCATCGTTGGCGTCCATCGCCAGCAAGCTGGCTCCTACAATTTTGAATCGTGTGAACCCAATCCATTGTAGGAGCCGGCTTGCCGGCGAAAAGCGTCGGGGCAACGCGTTCATTCAGACAGCCCGCGTTATCGTTGACCTCCATCGCTGGCAAGCCAGCTCCTACAATTTTGAATCGTGTGAACCCAATCCATTGTAGGAGCCGGCTTGCTGGCGATAGCGGTGGGTCAGTCGACGTTTGTATTGGCTGGATGGACGCTATCGCCAGCAAGCCGGCTCCTACAGGGGAGCGGTGTACATATCCGGAATGAGTGAACGCAGCAGAGAAGGACAACGCGGACAT
>NZ_JACNDU010000074.1:0-353 GCF_017351735.1 Pseudomonas sp. FW300-N2A2
GTCGTCCCCCCTCGAAAGGCGCGCACGTTACGGATTTCCTGTAGGAGCCGGCTTGCTGGCGATAGCGGTGGATCAGTCAACGTATGTATTGGCTGGACAGACGCTATCGCCGGCAAGCCGGCTCCTACAGGGAATCCCATACGCTTTTGATTCCCACCACTCATCAGGCCGAGCGTTAGCTCGCCTTCAGCTTTTGATCTTGAGGTACACGTCCCCTCGAGAGGCCGAGCGCAGGTTCTGCGCAGTGGGCAACCCGGCATGGATGCCGGGTTAGCCGCCCCCGGCCAGGGATGGCCGATGGCGGCGGGCCCACGGAGCAGGACCGGAGCGAGGGTATGGCGAGCCTTAGCGAG
>NZ_JACNDU010000075.1:0-353 GCF_017351735.1 Pseudomonas sp. FW300-N2A2
TCAAAATCAAAAACCAAGCAAAAGCCAAAGCGAGGCGGCCTGTCAGCCGACCTGGCTCTATCTTCGTACGCATCCCCCTGTAGGAGCCGGCTTGCTGGCGATAGCGTCCGTTCAGGCGATACATGTGTCGCTGACCCACCGCCATCGCCAGCAAGCCGGCTCCTACACGGGATCGGGTTCACACGGTCGAAATTGTAGGAGCCAGCTTGCTGGCGATGGACGCCAACGATAACGCGTGCTGTCTGAATGAACGCGTCGCCCAGACGTTTTTCGCCGGCAAGCCGGCTCCTACAGGGAACCCCATACGTTTTTGCTTTTCACCACTCATCAGGTCGAGCGTTAGCTCGCCTTCC
>NZ_JACNDU010000076.1:0-352 GCF_017351735.1 Pseudomonas sp. FW300-N2A2
TACAGCCGCCGAGGCGGCCTGAAAGCCGACCTGGCTCATTTGCGTACGCGTTCTGCTTCACTGCTGCGTTCACTCATTCCGGACATGAACACCGATCCCCTGTAGGAGCCGGCTTGCTGGCGATGGCGTCCGTCCAGCTAATACATACGTTGACTGACCCACCGCTATCGCCAGCAAGCCGGCTCCTACAGTTGATCGAGGACATACCGAAAACCAATGCATTTCCCTTGTAGGAGCCAGCTTGCTGGCGATGGACTTCAACGATAACGCGGGCTGTCTGAATCAACGCGGTGTCTGGGCGTTTTTCGCCGGCAAGCCGGCTCCTACAGGGGGCACGTACGCTTTTGATTTC
>NZ_JACNDU010000077.1:0-323 GCF_017351735.1 Pseudomonas sp. FW300-N2A2
AAGATCAAAAGCGCACGCCGATCCCTGTAGGAGCCGGCTTGCCGGCGAAAAGTGTCTGGGCCGCGCGTTCATTCAGACAGCCCGCGTTATCGTTGACGTCCATCGCCAGCAAGCTGGCTCCTACAAAGGAAATGCATATGTATTTGGATAAATACGATCAACTGTAGGAGCCGGCTTGCCGGCGAAAAATGTCTGGGCAACGCGTTCATTCAGACAGCCCGCGTTATCGTTGACGTCCATCGCCGGCAAGCCGGCTCCTACAGGGGGATGCGTACGAGCAAAGAACCAGGTCGGCTGGCAGGCCGCCTCGCTTTTGCTTTGGT
>NZ_JACNDU010000078.1:0-301 GCF_017351735.1 Pseudomonas sp. FW300-N2A2
CGTGTGCACACTCCCGCATTGTGATGGCCGCACCAGTGTTGGATGTTTGCACATTCCCCTGTAGGAGCCGGCTTGCTGGCGATAGCAGTGGGTCAGTCGACGCATTTATTGACTGGACGGACGCTATCGCCAGCAAGCCGGCTCCTACACGGGATTGGGTTCACACGATTCAAAATTGTAGGAGCCAGCTTGCTGGCGATGGACGTCAACGATAACGCGGGCTGTCTGAATAAACGCGTTGTTCGGACGTTTTTCGCCGGCAAGCCGGCTCCTACAGGGAATCGCGTTTGCTTTTGATTTT
>NZ_JACNDU010000079.1:0-277 GCF_017351735.1 Pseudomonas sp. FW300-N2A2
CAAAGACTAGAAATCAACATTCACCACCATCACGATGGAATGCTCATTTCTAAGCTTTATACAATCAGAAGCAGTAGTGGTGGAGCCAAACGGGATCGAACCGTTGACCTCCTGCGTGCAAGGCAGGCGCTCTCCCAGCTGAGCTATGGCCCCGTATTGCTACAGGATCCCACACAAAAATTGGTGGGTCTGGGCAGATTCGAACTGCCGACCTCACCCTTATCAGGGGTGCGCTCTAACCAACTGAGCTACAGACCCAATTTCGGGCTGCTTCTTA